>VFKE01000205.1 GCA_009885695.1 Verrucomicrobiota bacterium
CCAGCGTCCAACGCTGTTGTAATGGACGTCGAGCAAGGCGGCGACATGTCGCCGGTTGAGACCTTTCTTCCAAAGCGCAATTGCACGTGATCGCAGCTCATCAAGTCGAAGAGGGGAAAGGGTGCGGGCATCTCTTTGTTTCATTCGCTAAAGATAGCCTAACCCAGTAAAAAGTCACTACTTTTTATTGCCGGGTTAATACCATGTAAATTTTGAGTTGTTGATGTATGTGCTCATTTTAGCCGATAGTCTTGAGAATCTTCTAGAAAATTGATAGCCTTCAATAGCCGAAGCGCCGGCACTACGAGCAGACTCCGTGTCGCCGCTCTCAAGAAACCAAACTGCGCGATTAACGCCGCCAAAGGCGGAGACACTCGATAATAGAATGCCACGAAGCATCTTCCAGTTGTGGAGTGAAGGAGAACCTCATCCCGGAAGCGGCTCAGTAGTATCACTTCTTGTGCAAGCGGAGATCCGCATGCAGCCGTAGCAACAAAACACCCGCTCTTCTTTGGCGGATTTTCAATTTCATCCTTGATCTCACGGGCCACAAGATAGACTTCATCCTCAGGAAAGTTGTCAATGATGTAATTTACCTCCGTGAGTGCCTGCGACTTTTGACCCAGCATTAGATATATTCTGGCCTTATCCATCCTCGAGTCTGGGCCATCATCCGCAGCAATCGACTTGTCGAGGAGGGCCAACGCTTGAATAGCTTTGCTCTTCTCCTGTTGCTTGGCGACAATACCAGTCGCAAATCCCATTACGCCACCTGTCCTGTCGGACATTCGTCGCATCAGACCGCTTGAGAAGATTAAGACTACGGCTTGCAGGTTGTAATAACAGGACTCTGCAAGCTTGCCCTCAAATGAGTCTGGGAATTGTGATTGAACCAATACTATCTGTTTCCAATAGATTTGCATTTTCTGCTCGATCACTCGTTGCAGTTGTTTCGCGGATTGCGGGTCCGCATCCGCTAGTTGGTCTTTCAATTGCCGAAGCTGTTCATCGTATTGAGAGAGCAGTTTGGATTCCTTCGCCAATCTCGGATCAGGCTGGGGAGCTTGTGACGACCCGCGGCTCTGGCGATCAGTAATCTTTTTCTCTGCTGCCAATATCTCGTCGCAGAGGGGATCAAACTGTTCAGAGATAGCCTTGGCGATGGATGGCGAAAGTCCAACTTCATCAGTCAAACCTTTCTCTATGTTTTCAATGTCGATAATACCGACAAACGCCGACTCTGCCGCAGTTTGCAAAGTGGCAGCCTGTTCATCGGTCAGCCCATGCTGCTGGGCCATGTTCTGGACTGCCGAACGCCAGTCGACAGTATCCAATGCCTCACGCATTTCGTCGGCGAGACCTTGGTATCCTTCTTGGATGAGTTCTTCAATGGGGCGGTCGTCATCCATGTCTTTTCTTGCCGTATTGTAAGTTAGCCTTCAAGCATCTCAGCAAAGTCAGGATTGTTTAAGTCCGGCGTCATCTCATCGGCTGCTGCAATCAGCTCATCCATCAAGTCTTTTATTAAGCTTAAAAGACGAAGCTTCCCCTCACTTGTGTCAAGTTCACCTTCAGTTCTGTCTCTTCTCCCGAGCAGACGCACCAAATTACCGAGCGCAAAAGCCTTCATGGCTCCGGTGCATTTGTTGGAACAGTTAACGGCATCGAGAATCCTTGGGAAGTCATGTGGCCCAGCGCCTTCAACTGTGATCGAAAGACTGATGTTCAAAATACGCCTTGTCGCAATTAGTGAAAAAATTCTGCCTGAATATTCAAAATAAATGCCCATACGATCCGGAACTGTATGAACGTCGTAGCCCTCCTCTTGAAGTAGGTTGGAAAATTCGATGTCTTCGGGTTTCATGGTGTTTTGCGAGTTGATGTGATTCTTTAGATTGAAGTTGGCAGTCTGTCGCAGTCACAGAAATGAGGCCCGTCACTTGGAGTGAACGGTGTGGGAATGCTTGCCGGCAGTTGTCATACACTTGATGGTGCAGCGTTGATTGACGGTGCCGGTGTCCAGACGCCAGTTGGTTTCCATGTAGGAATCACCTGGCATCTCTGCGTCACGGACCGGCCGGGTGGTCAGGACGCGGTTGTCTGCATCACAGAACTCGACGAGCATTTCCCCGTCGAGAACATCGAAATGGCTGTGCAGAAGACAGATGCCGAAGCGGCTGAGTGCATCGTGCTTGGCAAGAACAGTCTTGAGTTCATCGAAGAGCGGTTGATCCCTCTCGGGATTGAACCTCTCCACGTCGTCAATATCGGACAGATGGCGGTGTTGTGGAGCGAGTTGGGTGGTTGTCATGGTGGTAGGATGAGTTGGATGGTTTGTATTGCACTGAATTTTTTCACGATAAATACCAAACTTGTCTGCAAGTTTGGCCTAACGGTGCCGCGAAAAGTGATGACCGCATGTTTTGCAAACCGGTCGGTCGCCGTCACGGATATATCCTCTACAGTCACAGGAGTAGCAGGAGCCATAGCCCCCAATAATTGGACTACCATCCAATGTGTCGAGAGGGAATGATGTGGCGTTTGATAGACCGGCGACCTGCTTGATCATGTTTTTCGCCTTTGGCTTAACTGGTGTTTCTGTCATGTTGTTTGCATTGGTTAGAGTTTTGTCTGCGTGCTGCTATATGGATTAACTTAAAAATCTGATGTCGATGACCGCATTCCCACTAAACCTGCTTAACGATTTCCAGCCCTCTGGTCGGCTATGGGCACATCCATTCCTTCCTCGGTTTTGAGAAGCCAGATGATGAGCGAGAACATGAAGAAGCCGGGTTTGTGCATCGGCACCAGTCCGGGAACGATCAGCGAGAGGATGCAGACAATGGGATCGCCGACGACCACCAAGATCGCGATAACCACCGATAATAGGCCGATGAATGGAATGAACTTGGCAAGGAATGCACAAATTAAGCCCAGCGGGAGCAGCACACACAGGAAACCGAGTGGGAAAATAAGTGGAAGTAGAAGCGGAGGGTCGACAAAATGCGGTGGTCCGGTGAACAAACCGATGCCGGCCCACACCATACCGGCACAGACGGCACGCAGAAGGTTGTGTTTGAGCGTTGCGCCCCAGTCGATGCTTCGAAAGTCACGTGAAAAACTGAAGTCTCGTGCGATGATGGGGTCCATAGGCGTATATTGTTATTGAGTTGTGTCTTATTGGGTTGAGCTGAGAGGAGATTTTTTGGCTGGCGCTTGCCGGACGGCTAAATTGCGGGAGCGCAACCAAGCCCATGCGCTCAAAAAACGGAGCGAAGCTGAGTAGTCAGCCAAAGGCTGTCTTGCACAATTGTGCAGCCGCAAAAGAATGCAGCGTAGAGCGTTACTTTTATTCCTAGACGGCGCTCCGCTCTTGAATAAAGAGGCCGTCCGTGCTCTACAGTATCCTACTAGCCGTTGAGCCGTTGAGCCGTTGAGCC
>VFKE01000192.1 GCA_009885695.1 Verrucomicrobiota bacterium
AAGAGTGCGGGAAGAAGCCACGGCAGCCAACAAAATATGCCTGTTTCCCGCGTTTTCGCTTCGCGGCTGCGGGGAGAGCTTCCATCTTTCCCGCGTTCTTACGAACGCGGCTACGAAATTATTTGGACCGCTCCAGAGCATTTTTAAAAAGGACGTAGCCGCATCTCGTAAGAGTGCGGGAAGAAGCCACGGCAGCCAACGAAGTCAGCATATTCCCCGCGTTCTTACGAACGCGGCTACGAAATTATTAGGACCGCACTAGGATGGCACCATCCAGATCGCGCGGGGATTCTATCCAACACTCAATGTTTTCCGGATGCATTGCCCTTCGGCAGCAGGGCGTCGCCGATGCTGAAGATCGGGGCATAGATCGCGTAAACCAGAAAGCCGACCACCACCCCAAGGAACAGGATGGTGAGGGGCTCGAGAATTTTGTCGATCTGATTGGCGACTGAGTCCAGTTCGTCCTCGTAATCGTTGGCGATTTCGTTGAGCATCTCCGTGCCGGTGCCGGTTTCGGCCGAGAGTTCGATCAGGCCGCAGAGTGTACGGCTGTCTGGCCCGAGCCAATGGGACTCCATGATGAAACCTTCGTGCATGGTGCCACCGATGCTGATGTGTTCGGCCATCTTGCTGAAGAAGGTGCTGTAGTGCCAGTGCCACGACGAGGACGAGGTGATCTGAAGCGCGGTGGACAGGCGGACGTTGGCCTCGATGAGCATGGCCAGGCAGCGGAAGCTGACGGCGGCGGCGGACTTGCGCACCAGTCCGCTCACAATGGGCAATTTTAAGAACACGGTCTGCGCGGTCTTTGTCTCGGAGATTTTGCCCCATTTTTTGAAGAGCATCACGAGTGCAAAGATCGGTATGGCCACCATCCAGGGCCGTTTAATCAACGTGTCCGAGATGAACAAAAGGGCGCGGGTGCCGAAAGGGAGCGCCACGTGCAGGGATTCGTAGAGGTTCTTCATGGCCGGCACCAGGGTGAAGCTCATGACGATGGTCACTCCCACGGCCATGACCATGACGATGCAGGGGTAGATCATGCCGGTCTTGAGCTTCTTGATAATGCGCGCTGTCTTTTTCTGCGCGCCACCAATGCGCTTGCAAACGTTTGCCAGCTGACCTGCCTCCTCACCTGCGATCAACAGACTCAGGACTTCCGTCGGGAAGAGAACGGGGTGCTTGGCAGCTGCGTCACTAAACTTCTCGCCGATCGAAAGGTCGTAGGCCAGCTCGGCGATGATGCCGCGGTATTTGGGAGTTTTGACGCGGTTGGCCTGGAGCTGGAGGCTTTTGATCAGGCCGATGTTGCGCTCCAAGCAGCTGGCCAGGCCGCTGAAAAATGCCACTTTGTCCACCGTGCTGTCCTTGGACATGGTGAGCCGTTGCAGGGTTTCATCCACGCCGGTGACGTCCTCCACCACGGCGGTCTCATTCGAACCTACGCCGGAACCGATCAAGGCCTTTTCGTTGGTATCAGTATCCACCATCGTTTCGTGCTTCTGACCCGTGTGGATATTGGTGATGAGGACTTTTTTAAGCATGACGGTGGCGGGTGAAAATCAGCGTGATGTGGGGCGGTAAATGGTCGCGGTGCTGGTGCGGTTGTTCGTGCCTTGGGGGTCCTCGACGTTGATGGAAATGGTGATGTTCTCCAGCGTGCCCATGGAACTGGCCAGGTTGGTGGTGCCAGCGGTGCCGAAGGTCACGGTGTTGCCGCTGCCGTCCACCACGACGGCTTTGTCGAGAATCTCGTTGTTGGTCGAGGTGGGCAGGACGCTGAGCACTTCCGCCGGGGTCAGGCCGAGCTGCCAGAGTTTCGCGGTGTTGTCGAGGATGTTCATCCCGACGGCACCGCTGGCGGCCGCTGTTTCCGAGATGTTCATGGTTCCTATCAGCCGGACAGTGCCGCCGATCATGATGCCAAGCAGTCCTGCGGCCATGAGGACCTCGGCAAAGGTGTAACCGTTCTTTCTACGCGGTTTAGTGTTCATTGGACGACGAGGGGTTCGAACCAGGCGTCGCGGGGCAGCAGGGTGACAAGCGTGCCGGGACTGGAGTCGGTGTTCAGGGTAAAGCGGGTCGTCGCGCTGCCGTTGGTGGAGTTGATGCTCCAGTTGGTGCGGATGCTGCCGGTGAGGGTGACGTTGTTTCCGCTGGGTGGATCGAGGTAAAGGTTGCGATATTGATTGATCAGGTGCAAACGCCAGCGGAGGGGCCCGCCACTGGAACCGGTGCTGCTGCCGGACCAGCTCATGTAGCAGGTGAGCCCGGTGCCGGTGCCGATGCCGAGGATGATAGGGCGGTTGTTCTCGCCGACGAATCGGATGTCGCGCACTTCCTGCTGCACCCAGATAATCAGCGGCTGGAGAGTTCCGGCACTGTTGTAATCGGCCACATTGGTCTGGCCCTGGAGGATGAGCTGGTCGACTCCGCTGACGACTTGGATGTGCTTCAAGGTGGAACTCTGCAGGAGAAGCGTGGTGCTTTTTAAAGGACTGGTCCACGAGTAGTTGTAGGGGCTGGTTACCGGTGGCGTGTAGGTCGGGGTGCTCTGCGACCTTACCCAAATGTCGTCCGCGTTGCTTCCGGAGCCGGAGGCTGAGACGCCGTTGGTGTAGCCTTCACCGGTTGTGCTGTTGATGGTGCCGCCGCTGACGAGCGGTCTGGTGGTGGAGCTGGTGCTCAGGAGATAATAGCCGAGGCTGCTCGCGGTCATGTCAGTGCTGAGCGAGTTCACACTGAAGTTGGAGTTGTCCAGCATGTTGAGTGTGCCCGTGAGATCCGCGCCGGTGTTGCTGCCGGTGGAGCCGGCACTGAAGATGGGCAACGAGGGAAAGTTCTGAGGCAGCAGCGTGGCGGAGGCGGTGCTGTCCACCGTGGTGTTGGTGCCGGTCTTGGTCAGGTTGAGGCATTCGTTGGCCGCGACCCCGGTGACATCCGCCGTGCTGTCATAGAGGACGACGCGGCCATTCACCTTGAGATTGTTGGTGATGTAAGTGTTGGCGGCGCCCGAGGGCTTGGCATAAACCATGAGGAGATCGCCGAGCAATGGACGCGGGTAGGACTTCTGGAAGTTGTAGTAGAGTAAATGCTCCGTTTGCGAAGCATCTGCTGTCGCGGTGGTGCGCGTGTAGTAAACCGAACTGTCCGCGGAAATTTGTTTGCGGATGTTGTTGAAGGGTGCCGCGACACTGGCGGGGTTGGAATAGTTGTTGGTCGAGCTGAAAGCTTTGAGGTTGGTATACGAGGCCACCACCTGGCCACCTCCGCCCGACAGGGTGGCGATGAGTTCCGGTTGGGTTACATTATCCCGGAACGCGTAGTTTAGACTGTATTGCTGGTTGATGGCGACGTTATTGCCCCAGGCAATGTGCCGCGCCACGGAGTCACTCATGTGGCTGGCTTGGATGGCACGGGTGGCGAGGAGATAAGTCCAGGCGGTGACGGCGATGCCGCCGATAATAGCAAAAGCCATCACCATGAGCATGGCCGCGCCGCGGGCACGGAACCGACTGCGCTGAAGGAGGTTGTTCATCAGGTGGAGGGGAAGAGCGGCACGACAAACATGAAAGCGGTGCGGCCCGCCATGTGGTTGTAAGCTTTGCGGGGGTCGGTGCTGGTGAAACTAGTGTTGTAACTGGCGGTCGTGTTGCCATTGGGCAGCTTCAGCGAACTGCGCGAGGGATCAGGCCAGAACACGAGACAAAATGGTTTTTCCTTCGCGATCTTAAACCGGTCGATCGAGGTGCTGCCCTCCACCAACGCCTTGCGGGACTGGCGCTCAAAAGATACCACCGCGGGATACCACGAATCGGTGCCATCACCGAAGAGCTTGAAGCAGCAGTCGTAGTAGGCGGTGAGCGCGCCATTCACGAAGCGGCGCACGGAAACATAGTTGCCGATGATGACCCCACTGGTGGGATCCTTGGCTGAGACGACATCGAGGTCATAGACCGCGGTCACCGGAATGGTGGCAGCGTTGTTGGAATAACCCAGGACGTAGATGGAGAGGCAGGGGGCGGTTGCCGGAAAATTGCGGAAACTCACGAAGGTGGTCGGAGCGGCAGAGTAGAGGGTGCCCAAATAGGAGCGGAAGGCGTCAGGGGTGTCGAGGTTGGTGCCCGCAGGCGGCGATGTGATGCCGGTGGGCCGGATGGTGTTGTAGTTTCCACTGTTGCGAGCGAGGCAGTAAACACCGATGGCCTGGGAAACATCGAAGATGAATTTTTCGCGCACGGACTCCGCCTGGGCGACAGCGCCGAAGTTGGGCGCGATGGCGCAGTTCACGGAGGTGCCAGTCCGGCCCGGATAGAAGTTGGCCAGCGCACCGTTGGGCAGCGTGAATGAGGCGATCTGGGAATATTGCCGCTGCGCCAGAGTCACCGTGTAGATGGTCAGCGCCGCGGTGCCGGCGACGATGCCCGCAATGGCGGATGCCACCAGCATCTCAGCGGCGGTAAAGCCTGCGGCCATGAAGCGGCGTTTCATTTGTTGGCCTCCGAAAGTTTAACAATGTTGTCCATTAAGCCCATGGCGCGTTTCCATGCGGCGGGTTCAGTGAGAGCCGGGAGCGGGGGATTCATGGCTTCTGCCGCAGGTGTCTGGGTGGCTACCTCTGGCGTGGTTGATTCCGCTGGTGGGGCAGGGGGTGCGGGTGGTCCGGCGATTTCTGGTGGAGTGACCTTTCTGCCAAGACCAGGAAGGACGCCCGGAGCGGCAGTGATGATCATGGCATCCTTGGCCACTTTGGTTTCGGTGGCTGGCGGAGGCATCGGGCTGAGCGCCAGTTGTGCGGGTTTCCGGGCTTCGGCCGGATTGGTGCGCGCCGCGATCGGGGCGGGAAGTTCCACGGCGGTGGCACGTTTGCTGGCTCGGGATTCGGTTTTGGTTTCGGATTTCTCAGGAAGCTGACCATGGGGCACCCGGCGCACCGTGGCCCGGAGATCGACTGGAATGATGAGAAATCGCGGCGGCAGACCGGTAAATTTATTCTCCAGCCAGACGAGATGGATGGCGTCGCGCGTAAGCTCATTGACTCGCAGTGCCAGGGTCTGGTCCTTGACGACAGCGGGCATGATGTCGTTTTTCGAGAGGCACATGTCACCCAGGAGGACACGCAGTCCATTAGGGCCCGGGGAAAGGCCGGTGGCGCGAAGCTTGGCAAGTTGCTCCTGAATTTTTGTCTCCTCATTCGAACTCTTGCCGCCCACGTCGTGCAATTCGTCGTCACTTCTGCCAAAGGGATTACGCTCGGCATCCTTGACGGACTCCGAGGATTTCTCGTTGGGCAGCAGGAGAACATATTTGAACGCACGGGACTCGGCAGCGTTGGCATCGGCGCCGGACTTGGGCGGCTGGGTGGGGATAAAATTGTCCGGCCCTTGCGACTGCGCGTGCAATCGGGACGATTGGAGCACGCAAGCGCAGGCGGCAATGGCGATGATGGATCGTGTAATCATGATTTTTTTGGCTCGGGCGTCTTTTTCTTGACCTCTTCAAACACGGCCTGGAGGTTGATAAGCGGGATCTCGAAGTGAATCTCCATGTTTACCCGTCGTCCGGCGTCGCCCTGCTTGACGCGGCAACTGGTGACGCGGGCGACCGGGATCTTGCGCTCAATTTCGCCCAGCCAGTTCATGGTCTTGGAAAACTCATCCTGCACGGTGAGGGAGGCGAGAAAGGACCTGGGCACGAGCGGGTTGGTGTGGTTTTCACGGACTTCAAACTTCTGCGTGAGTGTCAGCAGTGAGTTGTTGCGGATGGTTTTCATCAGTTCCTGTTCCGCATCCTGGCCGCTTTGAAACTTGTTGATGACCGGTGTCCATGTGGTGAGGAACTGGCGCAACTCGCGGGTTTCATCAGTGTGCCGGACCAGGCCGGCCTCCTCTTTAAAGCACTCGGTTTCCGCGTCGATATACTCTTCGTTGGCGATGTCTTTTTCCTTCAACATGGCAGCTGCCGCATTTTGCATCGTCTGCGCCCCATAGACGAAGGTGGCGATGATCATGATCAGCACGAGGCAGGCAACTTTTTTTCCATTCATAGTCGTAGTGATGGCGGGTTGATCAGTGTGTCAGAGAGGCTGCCAGACGAGCATGGTCTTGTATTCCAGATTGTCCTTGTTCTTGAGCTGCTGGCTGTTGTAGGTGCGATACTGGATGTTCTGGACAGCGCTTTGAATCCGCGCGACCTCCTGCATGGAGCCGTTGTTGATGCGGACACTGAGGTCCAGTTGGGAGGGCATGTCCGCCCGGCGATCCAGGCTGAATTCCCCGAGGGTGATCTCCGGGGGAATGCTCCGGGTAATGGCCACGCAGATGGGCTGGAGCGTGCGCGTGCCTTCAATCCACTGGGCAAGCTTTTCGGCCTTTTGCGTCTCGATGTCGAGCGCGGCGCTTTGAGACTCAAACTTGGTCTTGGCTTCGTCTTTTTCCGACTTGGACTGCCGCCAGGTGTCCCGCTCCGTCACGGCCTTGCTGTAGTTCATGTAACTGTTGATGCAGACATAGCTGCCACCGACGATGGCGAGGTAAAATAGCACCGGCACCGCTAAAAATGCGGAAGGCAGACGCATGGAAGCACCCGGCCGGGGTGATTTAAAATCGTGACAAATGGTGGGGGTGATCATAAAAATAGCAGTGATTCGGTTTAGTATTGGGCGATGATGTTCCAGAGCTGGTCTTCGATCGAGATGTCCTGGACATCGAACTCGCCTTCCTTCTGGAGTTGCTGAAACATTTCTCCGGCGAATGCTTTATGAATGCCGTCGTGCAGTAAAAATATCGGGGTGCCGGGCTGCATTTTTTGAGTGAGCGGGCTGACGATCTGGAACATGGCGTCCGCACTTTCCATGCCCACACCACTGCGGCAGCGCAGGTCGGTCCACTGGCCATTCTGCTGGACGAGCGCGGCAACCGAGCCCTCACAGATGGCGACAAGCATGAAGCTGCCGTGAGCTTCCGGTTTGCCCAGGGTGTAGATGTCATTGAGCTTGGCCTCCAGCATGGCGAAGAGGCCGCAACAAATACGCCCGGGACGCAGGGTGCAGCCCCGCAGGGTATCCTCGGCGATCTTCACGAACGCGTCGTCGCAGGCCATGAGCAGTGACGAGGTGGTCGTTGGATGGTGATAGATGGCGTAACGCTTGCCGCGATCGGACTTGGCGCCCAGCACGGCCCTCGGATTCAAACGGAGCAATTCTGCCTGGTTCTCGCGGCGGCTGAGATTGTTTTCCAGACTGATGATGAAGCGGTTGTTCAGCGACACGGCACACCATCCGGCGTCGGTCAGGCCGCGCCATTCCTCGGTATGCAACAGGGCCACCTCGGCTAACTCCCCGTCCTCGGCCCCGGTTTCCTGAAATTGCCCGCGTTTATTGACAGCGCGCCACGAAGTCTGGGTCCGGCTCACGTTGAGCAACAGACTGCGCGATTTCACGAAGCGTTTGTTCCACGGAATGTTCGAGTCGTCCGGGTCGGGGCGGAAGGCGGCGAAGGACAGGACGTTTTTGATTTCTTCAAGCAGCGGCATTGGCGTGGGAGTTAAGTTGTTCTCGTTCCATAAACTCAAAAACTTCGTGCTCGGTGAATCCGGTCGGTCTGGCGTTAAAGGCGGGCGTCCAGCCCTCATAGATGCGTTGCTGGAGACTGCGCTCGAAGAGGAGCATGCCGCGGGTCATGCCGGCTTCGAGTTCGTGGTCGAGCTTCTTGAATTCGCCGCGGCGGATACTGCCGCAGACGGAATCGTAGGGCAGGAGCAACTCGTGGATCGCGAACCGCTTTCCCTTCTGCTCATCGAACAACAGTCGCTGGCAGAGGATGCCCTTGAAGCAGTCGGCAAACGATACCATGGCGTTCTCCAGCCGGTCGCTGGGAACGAGTTTGAGATAACGCTGAACCGTCTGGGCGGCGGTGGAGGTGTGCAGGGTGGCCACAACGACGTGACCCGTTTCCGCTGCCGCGAGCGCGATCTCTGCGGTCTCTCCATCACGAATTTCACCAACGACGATGACGTCCGGTGCCTGGCGCAACGCGGCGCGGAGGGATTTGCCGAAGTCGAGTTCATCGCTGCCAATTTCGCGTTGCGAGACCAACGAGGCCAAGCCGGCAGGATACAGGTATTCGATGGGATCCTCGAAAGTGATGATGTGCTCCGGGCGGCGCTTGGCGCGCTCCAGAACCATGGAGGCGATGGTGGTGGATTTTCCGCTGCCTGTGGCACCGCAGACCAGGAACAGTCCATTTTTGGCTTCCAAGAACGCCTTGATGGCAGCCGGAGGAAGGGCCAGACCTTCCATGGCTGGAATATTTTCCGGCAGGAGACGCAGGACCCAGCGCAGGCGACCGCGCGTGGCCATGCGGTTCACACGGAATCGACGGCCGCCCATGCTCACGGCGTAGTCCTTGGTGCCGGGCTGCATTTCAATTTGCGCCATCGGTTGGTAGATGAATGAATCGTAGAACAGTTTACCGTTCCGGCGGGCGACCAGCGGTTCCCACGGAGTGATGTAGAAGTCACTCACCCCAGAATCTTTCGACAACTGCAGGATGCGGTTGCCCAGTGCAGAGCGGTCGTTGAACTCGTCAATCGCGACGGGAGCTGGAAGTTGAGGGACCATGCGCGGTAGTGTGATTTTATGGCAAATTGAGCAGATTCTATAAATACTATAAACATAATTAAGAAGGTTGCAATAATTTTAATATAAATAATAACATATAATGAATATTAGACTGTCCGGTGCTTCTGGATATGGCTGGGCGACCTAGCCACCCTATTATCCCGTTGGCGACCACTCGGTTCGGTGGAAAAATGACGCAGGGTTCCGTGATGACCGTTCAAAAAATCTGCACCCTTTCCCTGCATAGACCACACGCTTGGTTTAGCGCGCCTATTAGATTTCCAGGTTGTCGTCTTCCCCAAGTTCCGCAGTTCCAAATAGCCCGTTTGCCTCTCATCGAAGGAGCAGCTTGTCGCGGACCCTGGATTTTCGGCACTCCATTTGCCCGGTCCCAGCCAGCGGCACTTCGCCCAGGATGCGGTTGCGTGCAGGCAGTTCCAGATCCAGCCGGGGGAGTAACTAGGGAAGCGCTGATTAAAAACTGGAATGGACAGCCCGCGAAACTCGCGAAGATGCACGAAATGAATGAGTTCCGATATTACCCAGATTCACCCGCAGAATGATACCAATTACCGTTTAAAATCAGCGTTACTGTGAACGGATGAAGGTGGTGGCGGATGTCCCATACGCCTTCTGTTTTGAACCATTTCTTGGAGGGGCATGGATGCCCCTCCCACTTTTTGTTTTACTGAATCTTGCTTCCAAGTGGTATAACTTGACTGGAGTTACTCTCCGTTCTGCATCCCGCACGCCGTGGATTGTCTGCTAAAAAGGAAATAGAACCGTCGAAAATTGGGCTGTGCCTTGAAACACAAGACTTTGAGCCTGAACCGCTGATCAACCAGAAGGTTCATCGCGGAGCGCTGGGAATTCACTGAAAATCAGACCTATAGAGAGCGGGCGGCGATTCCATTTTCCTTATCAGGATAAACTATGCCACCGCCAGCGACTCCCCGCGTGTCATGCTAAGCGCCTCCTGACCGACGATGATGGCCACGCGCAGCTCGGAAATAGCACCCTCGATCGAGGCTTCGGCACCGGAAGTGGCAAACGCTTGGAGCGATTGTTCCAACGACAAGAAGCCGAGGGTATGCGCCTGCTGCTGAAACTCCGCGAGCCCATTGGCATCCGATGCCGCCTCCCGCAACGCTTCCGGCGCAGCGTTGGCCCATGCTGCAAAATCCCTGACAGTGGCCGCCTTGAGAAACCGCTTCATATCCAGCGTGCGCGCTGGCACGCCGTCGGTCCAGCAGTGGCCGAACATGATGACCTGCTGCAGGGTGCTCTTGAGTGTCGCGGCCTCGTAGGGTTTCGCGATGAACCCGTCCATGCCGACGGCGTGGCAGAGCGCTCGGCGTTCGGGCGTATACTCCGCCGTCACTGCAATGATGCGCGGACGATGCGGGTGCTCACTCCAGCCGTGGATAAGACGGTCGGCAGCGGCGACTCCGCCCAGCCCTGGCATTTGTAAATCCATCAGCACAATCTCGAACTCCTCGGACTGCGCCAGGTGCAGGGCCTCGTGTCCGGTCGCGGCGTAGCGCATCTCCCCGCCGAGAAACTGGATGATATTCGCCATCAGCTTCTGATGTGCGCTGTAATCGTCGGCAATGAGGAATCTTACAGCCATGAAGCGTTATATGTCAGCCGGAATCGGGATTGCGCAAGGGCTGCGTTCCGGGGTTGATAGCTGATGGTTGATAGCTGATAGCATGAAATTCATGGGTGAAGCACCCGGTGAATCCCCATCACATCACTCTCTGGCCATCGACTTTCAGCTGTCAGCTATTAACTGCACTTCCCCACATGGTTCCGCAATTTTCCGCCACGCCGCTCGATTCCCGCCGTATCCGCGCGGCACTGGCCGGTCATGCGATTGGCAATGAGGTGCAACTGCACGAGGAACTTGCGTCCACCAGTGATCATGTCCGCGAGCAGGGTTTCGCGGGGCATCCGCATGGGCTCGTGGTCTTCGCGGAATCACAGACAGCGGGCAGGGGACGTCGGGAGAACCGCTGGAGCGCGGAGCCACGGCAGGATTTGCTCTTTTCCATCCTGCTTAGACCTGTGGTGGGCATTGAGAAATTCTCGCGGCTGGCCACACTGGCGGCGCTCGGCTTGTCGCGCGGGGTGGAGGGCGCCAGGGATCCGGAAGCTGTTCTGGCAGGGGCGTCTCGCCCTTGTTCCGGAAAGGACGAGACGCCCTTGCTACAAAGCCAGCCCGCACGTGTCCGACAAGTTTTTTCGCCGCAGATCAAGTGGCCGAACGATCTCTTGCTGGGTGGAAAAAAGTTTTGCGGTATCCTCGCCGAAATGTTCGCTTCGCCGTCCGGCCCCTTCCTGGTGCTGGGAGCCGGGATGAATGTGAACGGCGTCACATTCCCGCCGGAACTTCGCGGGAGCGCGACCTCACTACGGCTGGAGTCGGGCGGCCAAGCACTCGATCGCACCGGGCTCGCCATCGCTCTGCTCCGCGGGTTGGAGCAGGCACTGCAATTCTGGGACACCGGATTTGAAAGTGTCATCACTGAGATAAAGCAACGCAGCTTCCTGCTCGGGAAACGCATCCATGCGCGCATCGGAGACGTGTCCGTTGAAGGAATGGCGCACGACCTCGGGCGCGAGGGCGGGCTCGTGCTGCGGCGCGACGATGGATCGTTGTTGGAACTTACCAGCGCAGAGAATGCAAGGCTGGCGTGATCATCCAATTGATTAGGAAGTCGAGTGCCCAAATGGTCATGTGCGAAGGCATTTTAAAGCCTGAGGCTGGAAAGAACATAGCCGGAGGTGGGGCACCGCGAAACCACCGGATACATTATGCGATTTCATGCGCCCTGAAGGCTGCGCGAGATACGCCCAAATTTCTTGCGCACCTGCCGGAGCGCGATATTTTCGCACGCGATAGACTGGTGGTTCCGCTCGTGCCTCGCTACACCACTGCCTGGAGCATTTTTATAAAAGGCGTAGCCGCATCTCGTAAGAGTGCGGGAAGAAGCCACGGCAGCCAACGAAGCGTGCCTATTTCCCGCGTTTTCGCTACGCGGCTACGCGGCTACGGGGAGAGCTTCCATATTTCCCGCGTTCTTACGAACGCGGCTACGAAATTATTTAAACCGCTCTAATTCAAATTCCGCAGTTCCGATGGCCCGGTTGCCTCTTACCAAAGGAGCAGCTTGTTGCGGACCCTGGTTTTTCGGCACTATATTTGCCCGGTCCCAGCCAGCGGCACTTCGCTCAGGATGCGGGTGCCCATGGGTAGTTCCTGATCCAAGCGCGTGAGCAACTCGGCCACGCGCCGCTCAGGCCGTGCGACGGTGCGGCAAGATCAGCGCGGGACACCCTGGCCCGCAGCGCGCCCCAAGCCAAACTGATTACCCATGGCAACCACTTTGCCATCTCGCAGGTGAACCTCGATAAACTTGGAACCGCACACCACTCGGCCGGTTTCATCCTTGAGCGTGGCAACTTGCTTGTGGCTGCGCGCATCGAAAACATCGGGCGTATGACACCAGCCGAAGCGACCGTCCATGCTGAAGCAAATCCAGCCGTGACCGGCCCTGCTCAATTCAACGAAGCCCTTCTGCGTCGGCGGCTGCACGGTGGCGTCGAAATAGAAAAGTTTCTGCCCCTGCTGATCGCTGATCCATAATTCGCTTTCATCGGGGGTCAGCGCCACCCCGTGCGTGCGGTGGGCGATCGGTTCGGGCCCGGCCAGCACGCGATGAAGCGCCTTGCCGGAAGCGATGCCCACCACATCGAAACCAATGTGCCCGCCCAGGCAGATGTAGGCCAAGCGGTTGTGGCTGTCCACGGTGAAGGGGAAGACTCCCTTCTCGCCCACCTCCTCCACGGTGCGCACCAACGAGCCATCGGCAGCCCGGAAAATATGAAAAGCGGTCTTCGTTCCCAGAAAAACGAACTGGCCGTCCAGACTAGCGATGCTGTTATGCGCCAGCGGTCCTGCGGGAATTTGTTTGATGATGTCGCCATTTTCAGGATTCACCATGAGCAATCCGCTCAACGTTTTGCTGATTTAAAGAGCCAAATGGTATAAGAAGTAGCGCGGGTGTGTCGTCAGAGCACTCGCCCATTACTCTGGTCTGCAGCGTCGCTAGAAAGTTTGGCGAGTAGGTTTCACCATACTTACGCTCCTTTTTTCTCGAATAAACCAAAAAAAACCGCAACTGCGCGAGGCAGTTGCGGCTTGATTGATGGACGGCGAAGTTACTTGGCTTTCTTTGCCGGGGCAGCTTTGAATTCCTCTTTGGAGAGGGATCCATCCTTGTCCGCGTCCTTGGCGGTGAAGGAGGCTTCCGCTTTGGCCTGGTTTTTGGCACCCTTGGTGAATTCTTCCTTGCTGATCTTGCCGTCATTGTTGGCGTCCATCTTGGTGAATTTAGCATCCGGATCAGCCTTGGGCTTGTCGGCGGCGTTGATGGTGACGGCACCGGCGAGGAGGAACGCGCAAAGCGCAAATGTGATTTTCATGATGTTTGTCTGGGTTTGGTGGTTTGGTTCAACTGAGAGCACTTTGTTCGTTTGTTCGGACATTGCGCCAGCTTTATAAACGTGAGGCTGACTGACTTCTTGCTTGTTTTTGACAAAAGATTCAATGTTTCTTTGCTGCCAGCCTAAATTATGTGCCGCCGTTGGCCTATTTATTGTCGCCGCCGGGCTTTTTGGGTGGAGTTCCTGGCTTTTTGTGATCATGCCCCGCCTTAAACTCCTCGAGGGTGATTTTACCTTCGCCTTTCTTGTCAAGCATCTTGAAGCGTTCAGCGGCCTTCGCGGGATCCTCCTTGGCACGAGGGCCGGCCATAAACTCATCCTTGCTGACGAAGCCGTCGTTGTTGGTGTCGAGTTTCTTGAAGATTTCCTCGGGGTTGTGTCCGCCTGCGCCGGGTTTGCCTTCTTGAGGCTTTTTGGGCTTGTTACCGTCGGCGGCATGGAGGGTGAACGCGCCACAGATGGCCAAGGCACAGAGCGTCAGGATCGTTTTCATGGAATATTTGCTGTTTGGGTTTTTGTTTTGAATCACCTGGCCTGAATTTGACCAGTTCATGGCGGGTTCAACGCAACACGGACAGTTTAGTTGCGAAATATCGCAATTTTATTCAACGCGACGTTCACATCAGTCGCGCGCCAGCCTCCGCCATGGCGCTGCGCTCGCCCTTCACCAGGGGAATGTGCGCCGCGAAAGGCTGACCCCGCAGCCGCTGGCGAGTGTAAACCAGTCCATTGCTGCGGCTGTCCACATAGGGATTGTCGATTTGGCCCGGATCGCCCACCAGAACCAGCTTGCTGCCCCGGCTCATGCGAGTGACCACGGTCTTGGCCTCCAGCGGAGTGAGCTGCTGGGATTCATCGAGAATAAAAAATCTCTCCGGAATGCTGCGCCCGCGGATGTAGCAGAGCGCCTCGATCTCAATCACCCCGCTCTGCACCAGGGGATCGTAGGGTGCCGCGATGCCGGTGGATGAGTATGGCACCGGAGGATCAAACCGCGTGGGCCGTGTCTTCTTCTTTGCGAAGGCCGGGTTCACCACCGGGCGCATCAGGAAGTCCAGCGCGTCATAGACTGGCTGGAGCCAGGGGCGCATTTTCTCCTGCAACGACCCGGGTAGGAATCCTATTCCCTGGCCCATGGCCACAATAGGACGGCTGACCGTGAGGCCAGTATAGCCGCCGGCGAACACTTGCGACAAACCGGCGGCGACCGCCATGAGCGTCTTGCCGGTTCCGGCTTGCCCGAACGCCGTCACCAGGGAGATTTCCGGATCCATCAGCGCATCGAGATAGCATTGCTGACCGAGGTTCATCGGCTTGATCGCGCGCCCCTGCTGGATGCGCAGGCTCTCTGGCACGCGCAGCCGCATAAATTCACCGGCTGCGTTGAAGCGGGCCGGCATGGTGCTCTTCTCTGCGGTGGCGAGCAGGACGTATTCATTCACCACGATCCCGGGCATGCGCGCCGGCTCCAGCGCCAGGCGCCCGGAACTGCCGAAGCGCTGCAACTCATGCGACGTCACGTTGACGCGCGGGATGTCGCGGTTCATCACGTCGCCGGGCTCCACCTTGTCGTGCAGGTAGTCCTCGCACTGCACGCCCACGGCGCGGGCTTTGAGCTGCATGTTGAGGTCTTTGCTGACCAGGATGACTTTGCTGCCCTTCTTTTCTGAAAGCCACAGCGCACAAGCGAGGATGCGGTGATCAGTCTTTTCCAGTTCGGGAAACACACGATGAAACTGCTGCAACGCTTTCGTCTTCACCGCCTGCCCCGGATCGAATATCACCAGCCGCAGGCTTCCGCCGCCCGTGGTGCGCACTCCGCCGAGCACATCCGCATCCGTCGCCGCGAAAACCCGCGACAGCGCGCGGTGCACCTCGCGCGCATTCGCGCCACGCTCGGTCATCTCGTTCTTAAAGCGGTCCAATTCACTCAGCACGTCCACCGGAATGCACACCGCATTGTCCGCGAATTTTTGAACACAGGCTGGATCATGCAGCAGGACATTGGTGTCCAGCACGAAGGTCTTCACACCTTCAGCTTGCGCGTTTTTTCGTTCAGATCGAGGCTTCTTTTCAGGGTGATCGCCGTTGCTGCCCGGCCCTTTCCCAAGCCTGGACACCAGATGATTTTGTTCGAGTAACTCAAGGGCATCGGTCCGGGTTGATTCTGTGAACATGGAGGATTCAGGAGTTGATCACCATTTAGGTGAAGATAAATGACGCTCCAGAGAATCTATAATCCCTGGTGGCGCGGTGGCGGATGAAGTTGGCATCCCGATTAATTAAGTTAAGTGAAGTATTTCCCAGTCGCGTGGCAAACCGCAAGGGAAAAATATATTTAAGATGAAAAATATTTGAAAGATATTCGCTGCCCCCATTCCACTTGTCTTTTCGTTCTGCCCAGTTGCACCCCGTTTGACAAACCCAGAGAAGCCCCCTTCATTCACAGCCTCATGTCCTCCCCTCAGAATTTCCCAACCAGCATCAGCCAGAGCCCGTCAAACTACATCATCCCGATGGTCATCGAGACCGAGGGCAGGCAGGAACGCGCCTATGACATTTACTCGCGCCTGTTGAAGGATCGCATCATCTTCATCGGCACGCCGATCGACGACCAGGTCGCCAACATCGTCATCGCCCAGCTTTTGTTCCTCCAGATGCAGGATCCGAAAAAGGACATCAACATCTACATCAACTCCCCCGGCGGCTCCGTCACCGCAGGCCTGGCAATCTATGACACCATGCAGTTCGTCACTTGCGACGTGAACACTTATTGCATCGGCATCGCCGCCAGCATGGGCGCTGTTCTGCTCACCGCCGGCACCAAGGGCAAGCGTTACGCGCTGCCCAACTCGCACATCATGATCCATCAGGTCAGCGGCGGTGCCCAAGGCACGGCAAGTGACGTGGAGCGCACTGTCGAGTTCATGTATCGCCTCAAAAAGCGGCTCAACGGCATCCTCGCCAAACACACCGGCAAACCTATCGAGCAGGTCGAGAAGGATTCCGACCGCGACTATTACATGGGCGGCGACGAGGCCGCCGCGTATGGCCTGGTGGACAAGGTGCTCGACAACAAGAAGGATTTCACGCCCGCGCTGGAGACTGTGAAACCGGCGTAAGGTGACGGATTCGTGATTCTCGCTTGCATCGCCGACTGCTTTGAAGAAAGACAGGATCATGGCAGATCAAGGCACCTGGGGTTCAACTGTCGACGAGGCGCGCAAATTGAGAGATGCGCTCGACGCGCGTGGTGAAAAACTTGTTTTTACAAACGGCTGTTTTGACCTGCTGCACGCCGGACATGTGCGTTATCTGCGGCAGGCCCGTGCGCTCGGAGATGCGCTGCTGGTCGCGCTAAACTCGGACTCTTCCGTGCGCGCATTGAAGGGGCCGTCGAGGCCGGTGACCTCGCAAGCTGACCGCGCTGAAATTCTGCGCGCGCTGGCTTCCGTGGACTGTGTCGTAGTATTCGATGAACCGCGGGTGACGAAGCTCATCAAAAGCATCAAGCCCCACATCTATGCGAAGGGCGGGGATTACACGATTGACTCGCTTGATTCCGGCGAGCGTGCCGCCCTGGATAAAACAGGCGCGCGAATCGAAATCCTTCCGCTAGTGCCGGGGCGCTCGACAACGAACACGCTGGCACGCCTCTTGCAAGGTGAGGTCATGCCTAGGGCATCGGTCGAGGTGCCCGCGCATGAACCGGTAACCCGAACGCTTCGCCTTGGCATTCTTGGCAGTGGCCGCGGCTCAAACTTCGAAGCTATTCATCACGCCATTCAGCAGGGTGTGCTGGATGCGGACATCCGGGTGGTGATTTCCGATCTCGCGGATGCGCCCATTTTGCAGAAGGCGCGGGAACTTGGCTACCAAGCCCTTCATCTTGAGGCCGGAACTGGTGCAAAAATGTCCGCCGAGGCGCAAAAAAGGCTGTGCGATATTCTGCAGGACCACGATATTCAAGTCGTGGTTTGCGCGGGCTTCATGCGTATTCTCAAGGAGCCGGTGCTCGACATATTTACGGATCGCATTGTCAATATCCATCCGTCGCTGCTCCCCAAATTCAAGGGCCGCAACGCCTGGGCGCGCGCGATCGAGGAAGGCGAACTCGAATCGGGTTGCACCGTTCACCTGGTCACCGACGAGATTGACGGTGGTCGTATTCTTGCCCAAGAGGTGGTCCCGATACAATTAGGCGACACAACCGAGCAGCTCTACGAGCGCATCCAGGAACAGGAGCACAAGCTGCTCCCCCGGGTGCTGGCGGAGTGGCATGCGCTGGGCTTGCCCACGGAGTGACGGAATTCCGCGAAACTTTCCGGTTTGTGGCTTGAGCAGAGCCAAGTCTTCGCCATCATGCGCGCTCCCGAATGTCATTCGCCTACTCGCTTCTCAATCCCCAGCAACGCGAGGCCGTTAAAACCATACAGGGTCCGGTGCTCATTCTCGCGGGCGCTGGCACAGGCAAGACCCGCGTCATCACCATGCGCATCGCCAACATGGTCGAGCAAGGAATCCCTCCCGGCAGCATTCTCGCCGTCACCTTCACCAACAAAGCCGCGAACGAAATGCGCGAACGCGTCGGCGATCTGGTCAGCAAGGACAAATCACGCCAGCTCACCATCGGCACCTTCCATGCCTTTTGCGTCCGCCTGCTCCGGCAGCACGCGGAAAAGCTCGGCTACAAGAACAACTTCGCCATCTACAGCCAGGGCGAGCAGCTCAGCCTCGTGAAATGCATCCTGACCCGCTTGGTGCTCAAGGACGAAACCTACGATGCCAGCGCCGGCCTCAACCGCATCAGCAAGGCTAAAAATCATGGCCTCAATCTCGGCGACCCCTCGCTGTCGATCGACGCCGCGCTCTTCCAGTTTTACCACGACGAACTGCGCGCGCTCAACGCCATGGACTTCGACGACCTCCTGCTCAAGGGCGTGGAGCTGCTTGAGGAGCACGACGACGTGCGCCAGCAGGTGCAGCAGAAATTCCGCAACGTGATGGTGGATGAGTTTCAGGACACCAACACACTTCAGATGCGCCTGCTCAACGCGCTCGTGCCAGAGCCCAACAACATCTGTGTGGTGGGCGATGACGACCAGAGCATCTACGGCTGGCGCGGCGCGGACATCACGAACATCATCGAGTTCGAGCGTTTCTTTCCGCACCCGAAGGTCATCAAGCTGGAGGAAAACTACCGCAGCACCACGCCCATTCTTCACACGGCCAACAGCCTGATCAAAAACAATGCCGGCCGCCGCGTGAAAAATCTCTGGAGCAAAAATAGTGGGCGCGACCTAGTGCGCCTGGTGATCGCCGAGGATGAAGAAAACGAGGCCGAGATTATCTCCAGCGAAGTGCTCGATGCCCAGAAAAAAGGGGCGAAGTTCGATGATGTCGCGGTGCTCTTCCGCACCAACGAGCAAAGCCGCATCCTCGAAGGCGAGTTTCGCCGCAAAAAAATTCCCTACCGCATCGTCGGCTCTCGCAGCTTTTTTGACAAGCGAGAGATCAAAGATGTCATCGCCTACCTGATGGCCCTCGACAATTCCGGCGACGACATCGCCGTGCTGCGCATTCTCAACGTGCCGACCCGCGGCATCGGAACCAACACCGCCGAACTGGCGCGCGACCATTCGATGACCAGGAAATGCAGCGTGTTCGACGCGTTGCGCGATCCGGAGTTTCGTGTGCTGCTTTCCGAACGCGCCCGGACCGCCATCGGCGGCTTCGTTGAGCTGATCGAACGCTACGGCGCGCTCGCCGCCCAGCCCATGACCGCTTATGCCGTGATCACGGAGCGGTTGCTCCACGAGATCGGCTATCTTGATTACCTGCGCCGTGGCTGCAAAGAAACCGAGGACTTCATCACCTTCGAACTCGGCGTAAACGCGCTGCTCGATTCACTGAGAAATTTCGACGACCGCGCCCGCGGCGATGGCTTGCGCTCCTTCCTCGACGAGGTGTGCATGAACGACGACCGCGAGGACAAGGATGACATTGAAAAGAAGACTGGCGTCTGCCTCATTACGCTCCACGCGGCAAAGGGCCTTGAATTCCCCATCGTCTATCTCCCCGGTCTCGAAGAAGGCATCCTGCCGCACAAGCGCTCGATCGACGAGGGTCGGAAGGACGAGGAACGCCGCCTGCTATATGTCGGCATCACCCGCGCCCGGCAGAAGCTCACCCTGAGCCACTGCCGCCATCGCGTGAAGTGGGGGCAGAAACAAACCTGCATGCCCAGCAGTTTCATCAAAGAGCTGGACCGGCAATACATCGAGGAATTCGACCACGCCAAATTCATGAAGCAGGATCTCAGCGCCGAGGAGAGCGTGAATTACTTCACCATGCTCAAGCAGCAGCTCATGGAGGGCTGAGGCTTGTGCCCGGGAATGGCAAGGAGTAACGGCACTTCTGCCGTCCAGTTGGTGGCCGGTGCCAAACGACAAAAGTGTCGTCAATCCGCGCCGCAACCTCAACCCGCCGTGCGGGGACTCATGCCAATTACCGTTTAAAATCAGCGTTACTGTGAACGGATGAAGGTGGTGGCGGATGTCCCATACGCCTTCTGTTTTGAACCATTTCTTGGAGGGGCATGGATGCC
>VFKE01000088.1 GCA_009885695.1 Verrucomicrobiota bacterium
ATCGTCGGAAATCAAGCGGCTCGCGCTGAGCATCCTGCCGGATCGCGAGCGCAATGTGCTGGCGCGAGAGTTGCAGCCGCTGCTGCTGCACAAGAACCTGGCATTCCGCGAATGGATCGTGAATATTCTGGGAACCCTGCGCGACCAGGGGCGGCTCCCCATCTTGCGCTCACTGCTATTCGATCCCGACCAAGCGGAGTCGGTGCGAGCGGCGGCGCTCGAGTATCTGCCCGTCGAGCAAACTTACGTTGAGCCCTTGTTGAAGATTGCAGCAAGCGCCGAAGCCCGGCTTCAACGCACCATTGCCCTGGCCCTCCAGGAAGCCACGCTGACCATTGAAGATCGCAAACTGGTGTCGCAACTTGCTGAAAAACGCGGACACCGGACTCCACAGCGCCCCGCGTTCGGCGACATTAATGGATGGAATAAATTTCTCGATTCTGTTCCAGGCAAGCCTGATCTCAATCATGGCCGCGAAGTCTTCCTGAGTCCCCGGCTGGGGAGTTGCACCCTTTGCCATCGCATGGATGGTCTGGGGTCCATGGCGGGGCCGGATCTCTCCAGCATCAGCTCCACCCAGTCGCCGGATTACATTCTGGAATCAATCCTTCAGCCCAGCAGAAATGTCGCCCCGCGATACGACTGCTTTTCGCTCCAGACAACCGACGGGCAAACCCGGGTGGTTTTTGAACTGATGGAGCGGGGAGAAACTCACACCTATGTGGGATTCGACGGACGGACGTTCGAGATCAAGATCGAGGATATAGCGAGGCGAGACCGGCTCCATGTTTCGATCATGCCAGAGGGGCTCCTGGGAAAATTGACGGATGAGGAGGCAAGAGATTTGCTGGCATTTTTGAGAACAAAAAATCGTTGAGCATTTTAAAAAAGACGTAGCCGCATCTCGTAAGAGTGCGGGAAGAAGCCACGACAGCCAACGAAGCATGACTATTTCCCGCGTTTTCGCATCGCGGCTGCGGGGAGAGCTTCCATATTTCCCGCGTTTTTATGAACGCGGTTACAAATTTTTTTGGCTCTGTGGGAATTTGGGTGTGATTCGTTTCAAGCTGGCAGCATGTCGAGTTTTCCGCAATAGAAGAGGATTCGGATGCGGAAGTTTTGGAAGTTGGGCAGTCCGCG
>VFKE01000026.1 GCA_009885695.1 Verrucomicrobiota bacterium
ACCGACTGCGGCGCGGGCGGCTTCAGCAGCGCTGCGGGCGAAATGCTGAGTGAGGTCGGCGGCGAAGTCTGGCTGGAGAATGCGCCGCTTAAGGTCGATCAAATGGAAAGCTGGCAGATTTTTATCAGTGAAAGCCAGGAACGCATGGTGATCGCGATTGATGAAAAAGATCTGCCGCAGATGCAGAAGCTCGCCGCAGTTTACGAGACCGAGCTTTGTGTATTAGGGAAAGCGGATGGCACGGGCATCCTCAAAGTAAAACATCACGGAGAAGAAGTCTGCCGTCTCGACTGCCGCAAGCTCCATGAAGCTCCACGTCGCAAGATGAAGGGGAAGTGGGATGCTTCCGTTGAGCAGGAAGACGTGTTTATTCCGATCGAGGATGTTGCAGCCGGCAACTCGATGCTCAAGGCTTTACTCGCTGATTTTGCCATCGTTTCCCGCGAGCCAATTATTCGCGAATACGATCATGAGGTACAAGGCAACACGGTAATGAAACCGTTGGCCGGCGCGACGGGTGACGCGCCCCAGGATGGTTCCGTCGTGCGCGTGGATGGCAGCACGCGACTTGTGGCGCTGGCTCTGTCGCTGCTTCCCGAATGGGGCAAGACACACCCGCATCTCATGGGGCGCGCGTGTGTGGACGAGTGCATCCGTCAGCTGGTGGCGATCGGCGCGAATCCCGAGCGCATCGCGATTCTTGACAACTTTTGTGCTGGCAATCCGGATGCAGCAGAGGAACTCGGCGCTCTTGTCGAAACCACCAAAGGCATGGCCCAGACTGCGGAGATTTACGGTGCGCCATTTGTGTCCGGCAAGGACTCGTTCTACAACTACTTCAAGACGGACGAAGGTCCGGTATCGATTCCGGTCACGCTCCTCGTTAGCGGTTTCGGCATTATGGAAAACGATAAGCACGTCGTCGGTGCCAGCCTGCGTGGTGTCGGCAACAAACTGTGCCTCGTGGGGCAGACTTCCAGCGGTCTCGCGGGCAGTGTGTTTGCGCGTTTGATCAAGCAAGGTGCGGAGGATGAGGTGAGCTTTCCAAACGGACCGACCTTTGATGAAGCCGGGGCATTTGCCACCTATCAGCGCTATCACCAGCTCGTTCAAAAGGGACTCGTCCTCTCGGCACATGATGTGAGTGAGGGCGGTCTTTCTGTGACGCTCGCGGAAGCAGCATTCTCCGGCAAGGCGGGGGTGCGCGTCGATCTCGGTACCGTGCCCTGCTTCGACGACACAACCGCCGCAGAGCATTTGTTCGGGGAGACACCCGGTCGCATCGTGTTTGAGATTGCGCCGGGGAACGCTCATCTCGCGGAGGAACTTGGATTCACTGTGATCGGAGAGACTACCAGTACGAATCAGTTGGTGATCGCCAATGGCGAAACGAATCTGATCGATGCACCGATTACCGAACTGAAGGCAGTCTGGAAGAACGGGTTGGCGCCTTATTATTGATGGAGTCTTGCCCTGCCGGTCAGAGGGGAAAGTGGGTGACTCAGTCAAACCGGATGCTCCGGTCCACGAATATCCGGTGCCATAGTTCCAGCACGACCAATGACACCACCTGCTTACAGTAGACGAACTCACGTGTCCGATTCATGGACTCGATTAGCGCCGTAACTTTCTTGGGCTCGAAGTAGCCACGTTTGCGCACGGCCTCCTCGTTGAGGGAGTCGGCCACCAGGTTTTTGAACTGGGGTTTGTCGAGAAAATATTCCACCGGCAAATAGAACGGAATCTTGGTGCGTCGCGCGATATGTGGCGGGAAGACCTTGTCGGCCAGTTGGCGCTCGATGAATTTATCGGTCTTGCCGTTGATCTTGAGATGAGCCGGCATGGTGAAGGCCAGCTCGATCAGGCGGTGGTCGAGGAAGGGCAGGCGATACTCCAGTGAGTGCGCCATGGTATTTTTGTCCTGGCGAATCAGCGCCCAGTCCTGAAGCCACTCGTCGTATTGCAACTTCAGAAGGCGGTCGAGGAAGGGGCCCTGCTTGTCTTTTTCCTTCTCATTGTCCATCCAGTTTTCCGTGGCCTGAGATTTCCAACGGTCCGTGTAGATGTCGCGGCGCTCGTCCTGCGACCAGAGCGTGCGCAGGGCGTTGAAGTTGTGGTTCAGGTCGCGTTTCGTGTAGTTGCGCAGGAAATCGACCACACGCTTCTTGCCCTGGGAGCCCAGATCAGCCGGGAAGACGAAAAGTTTGTTGAGTAATGCATGGGGGATCGTCTGAAAGGCCAGGGCGCCTAGTGCGGGGATGCCGGAAAATTTCCGCTGCATCTTCTCGACCTTCGTGATCACACCCTGAAATGAGTATCCCGCGAATGCTTCGTCCGCGCCTTCGCCGCCGAGCACCACTTTCAAATCTTTCGACGCGCCCTGTGCGAGTTTGTAAAAAGCGATGAGCAAGGCATCACCGACGGGCCGGTCCATGTGCCAGATGATCTTTGGCAGGAGATCGAAATCTTCCGGCTGGCAGATGATTTCGTGGTGATGAGTTCCGAGAAACTTCGCGGTTTCACGAGCCGCCGGGGTCTCATCGACCGGAGAGTTGAAGCCGACCGAGTATGTGTTGATGTTTGATGAGTACTTCGTCATCGCCGCCACGGTGAGCGATGAATCCACGCCCGCGCTGAGGTAGGCACCCACGGGCACATCGCTCCGCATGCAGAGTTTCACGCTGTCGTCGAAGAGCGACTCCAGGGCTTCGAAGTATTCGCCGTCGGTTTTGTAGCGGGCCGTGCGGGCATCGAGCAGGGGGACTTCCCAGTAGCGGGTGATTCGTAGGCTGGCGTCGGCGAGCCGGAAGTGCAGGTAATGCGCGACCGGCAGGACGAAGATGTCTTGAAACATCGTCTGAGGTTCGGGAACGTTCCGCAGGGTGAGATAGGGGTCGATCGCCGCCACATTGGGCTGGGCGGTGATATGCTGACTCTGGAGGAGGCTCTTGACCTCACTGGCAAAGAGAAAGCGTCCGTTGCGCTGGTGATAGTAGAGTGGCTTCTGGCCGCAGCGGTCGCGGCCGATAAAGAACTCCTTTTTGCGGGAGTCGTAGAGGCAGAAGGCGAACATTCCGTTCATGCGCTGGAGCACACCTTCGATGCCCCATTCTTCGTAACCGTGGACGATGCACTCGGTGTCGCTGTGTGTCCGGAAGACGTGACCTTTTTTTTCCAGTTCCTCGCGCAGTTCCAGGTAGTTGTATGTCTCCCCGTTATAGCAGATGGCGATGGTTTTGTCCTCGTTGAAAACGGGTTGCCAGCCGCCTTCGAGGTCGATGATGCTGAGTCGGCGCATGCCCATCGTGAAGGATGCTCCGTCCGGCGCTTCATAGCGGCCTGCGCCGTCCGGTCCGCGATGGACCATGACCCGCCCCATGCGGTCGATGAGACCGTCTTCCTTGAAGCCCGCGAAACCGTAGATACCGCACATATAATCTGAAAAAGCGAACACTTAGTATGCCAAGGGCACCGTGCGGCACAATGAATTTCATTTCGTGTAATGACACTTTTTTCTCGCCAGCAGCAATTGCTGCGACTAAAAGGGAGGCACATCCAGTAAGAACCAATCCACCTAATTTTACACCATGAGTGATAGCACTAATATCGAGACACCATTTGGAGCACCTCCGGCCGACCCCTTTGCCGCTGCAAAAAGCAGCGCGATAAAGGCAGCCGAAGATCTACGGGCCGCAGCCGCGGCAAAAGCCCATGAAATCCGCCAGGTAGCAGAGCAACGTGCATCACAGTTCACGTCTGTCGCCGGTGACAAAGCCGCGGAGATCAAGGACTATGCCGACAAGGCATGGGACGAGGCCAGCGGCCAGATGAAGAATTTCACTGCTGAGACGGAAAAGTTTGCGCGTGAAAAACCCTTGCAGGCATTGCTTGCGGCCTTTGGTGTTGGCTTTCTTGCCGGTGTGATTTTCCGCCGTTGAGACCACCCCAACATCTGGCAATCAGCAACAGCCTGGCATGGAGGAATCACCGCCGGATACAGAGAAAGCCGCTCGCAGCAATGCGGGAGAACGCTCATTTGGTGCTATTCCTGCGGGATTGCTGAAGTATCTGGAAGCTCGAGGTGTCTTGCTGTCAATCGAAGGGCAGGAGGCGGTGCAACAACTCTTGCGCATTCTGCTCCGGGCTGTCTTGGCGGCGATTTTTGGGCTTGGCGGATGGATGATGTTGATGGCCGGAATCGTCAGTTATCTGGCGTTACAGCAGGAATGGACCTGGACGCGGGCGACGGTTGCGGGAGGAATGATCAATTTGGTTCTCGCCGCGGCATTTGCCTTCGCTGCCTGGCGCCGTCTGGGTTCGGCGCGCTGGTTTGAACACACTTTGAATGAATTTGGAAAGGATCGAAAATGGCTGGATCAGTTGAACGACAAGCATTGAAATCCGCCGCCATGCAGGCACTTGGCGAATCGCGAGTGGTGCTGGGCGGTGAGCTGTCACGTGTTCGCAGTGAATGGAGCCCGGGCAAGCTTCTCTGGCAGAGCGTGGAGAAGCACAAGATGGCGCTGATGGTGGCAGCGGCTGTCATCGGACTTGGAGTAACGCGGAATTTTTTAATGCCGCGGAAAGAGAGGGTAGGGGGGGTGCCCATGCGCGGGAGGCTGGCAGGTTTGGCGGCGACCGCGTTGTGGTCCATCTTTCAAGAACCGATGCTCAATTTTGCCAAGACTCATTTTTCATCCTACCTTGGCGGACAGTCTCAACCATCAGATCAGGACAAAACGGAATGAGCGACCACGAGCAAGAGACAGCTGCGGAGTCCGCGCCTGCGGTTCAAGTGCTCTCATCGATCGATGAGTATCTGAAGATCGCGCAACAATACGATTGTTCTGACATTCACATTGCCACCGGTTCCCTGCCGTCGTGGCGTCGCTACGGTCAATTGTGTCCGATCTGGGATAATGCCGAGCGTCTCACCTCGGATGACACCCGTCAGCTGGCCAGTGCATTTTTATCACAAGAGCATGCCAAGATACTCGAGAAGCGCGGTGACGTTGACTTCGCTTACTCGCCGGGTTTTGGCCGCTTCCGCTGCTCTGTGGTGCAGCAGCGTCTTGGAATTGACATGGTGTTTCGCGTCATCAACAGCAACATCCGTTCGATTGAGGAATTGAAACTGCCGGAAACCTGCCGCACGCTCACTCGTTATCAGAACGGACTGGTTCTGGTGACTGGCGCGACTGGCTCTGGCAAGTCCACGACGCTGGCCGCCTTGGTGGACGAGGTCAACAAGGAACGCGACGACCACATAATCACTCTGGAGGATCCCATCGAATATGTCTTCAACCCGAAGGGTTGTCATATCAACCAGCGCGAAGTGGGTTCTCATACAAAAAGTTTTGCCGCCGCCCTCCGCGGTGCGCTGCGGGAGGATCCCGATGTCATCATGGTGGGAGAAATGCGTGACCTGGAAACAATCTCTCTGGCCATTACCGCTGCGGAGACAGGGCACCTGGTTCTCGGAACGCTTCACACCGGCAATGCGCCGCGCACCCTGGACCGCGTGCTCGACGTTTTTCCCAGCGACCAGCGCGGACAGATTCGCGTCATGGTGAGCGAGTCGCTGCGGGGCGTCATCTCCCAGCAGCTTGTTCCGCGACTGGACGGAAACGGACGTGTCATGGCGCTTGAAATTCTGATCAACACGCCTGCGGTCGCCAACTGCATCCGCGAAGGCAAGACCTTCATGCTGCCGGGTGTCATGCAGACCGGCAAAGGCGTGGGCATGGTTACGATGGACGACAGCCTGCAAAATCTTTACTCGACCGGACTCATCAGCCGGGAAGAATGCATGGGCCGTTCTGAAGACAAGCAGACCATGAAGAAATTTCTCGAATCGTGATCCTTCATTAATATGCCGGTCATTGATAATTATTTTCACAAGCTCATTGAGCTTGACGGTTCCGACCTGCACATCACGCAGGGTCAGCCGCCCAAGATCCGCGTTCACGGCGGCATTGTTCCCATTCCAGGCGAGGAGGCGCTCTCAGAGTCCTTCATTGAATCCATGATGCGTGAAATCTGCGCGCCCCGCGCCTGGGAGCGTTACAAGGAACTGGGCGACATGGATTTCGCTTATGAGATGGACGAGGACTCGCGCTTCCGCTGCAATTACCTGCGCCAGCTCAATGGCTATGCCGCCGTCTTTCGTATCATCCCCACGAAGATCGCCACGCTCGAGCAACTGGGCATTCCAGATGTTGTGCGTGAATTCGGTCATCTGCGCAGCGGACTGGTTCTCGTCACCGGTCCCACGGGTTCCGGGAAATCCACCACGCTGGCAGCTCTGCTGGACTACGTGAATACGAACTTCTCCCGGCATATCATCACGATTGAGGAGCCGATTGAATTCGTGCACCGGAACAAGAAAAGCATCTTTACCCAGCGTGAGGTGCCCATCCAGACTCCGAGTTTCTCTGATGGTCTGCGTGCTGCTTTGCGCGAGGACGCGGACATCGTGCTCGTCGGTGAAATGCGAGATTATGAAACCATCTCACTGGCGCTGACCGCAGCGGAGACGGGCTTGCTGGTTTTCGGAACTCTGCACACCAACAACGCCCGCAAGACCGTCGACCGTATTGTGGACGTGTTCCCTGCCGACCAGCAGTCGCAGGTGCGAACCATGCTGGCCGCCTCGTTGCGCGGCGTGGTCGCCCAGTTGCTCGTCAAGAAGCACGACGGCAAGGGCCGCGCCGCCGTAAACGAAGTCATGGTTTCCACGCCTGCTGTCGGTGCCATCATCCGTGAAGGTGCGACGCAGAAACTCTACGATGTGATCATCGGCGGGAAAGCCCAGGGAATGCAGTTTATGGATGATGCAATCTGGGCAAAACTCCGGGAAGGTTACATCACACCCATGGAGGCATACATGAAGGCCATTGACAAGAGCCGCTTCAAGGGCTTCCTGCCGCCCGAAGATGCAGCCGTCGGTGCTGTCAGCAGTGGTGAGACAGGCAAGTAGCGGCACCTGCACCCGCTGGCGCGTCCATCACTCAGCACGAACATGAAATATTGGCTGGTATATATTTCACTGGTCTCGGTGCTGCTGGTCAGTTGCGGACGTGAGATCCCGCCATCTGAATCGCGGTTGCCGGATGTTTTTCCAGCGACGAAATGGCGGCACAAGGATCCGGCATTATTGGGGATGGACAAGGCGCGGCTGGAGGAACTGGCCACTCTGGTTGGCGGAGCAGGCGTCGTGGTGCGGCATGGGTACATGGTTCATCATTGGGGACGGCAGACTCCGGATCAACGGCTCTGGTCGGCCGGGAAGCCAGTGATCACTACGCTGCTGCTGTTCGCAGCACAGGAGGGGCGCTTGAAAAATGTGGATGCTCCGCTTGCTGAGATCGATCCGAGATTGCGTGAATTAAACGGCGGCAAAGATGCCGCGATCACGTGGCGACACCTCGCCAGCCAGACGTCCGGCTATGGCCTTGGGGAGAAGCCGGGTGAAGCTTTTGCCTACAATGATTATGCCATCGCGCTTTACTATGATTCACTGATGGGTGGTGTGTTCCGCAGCGATGCCACGGATGTGTTGCGCAGCAGAATTGCGGAACCGCTGCATTTTGAAGACGAATATTCCTTCGAGAAAAAGGGCGTGGATTCGGTATCCGGCTATTTGCGAATGTCGGTGCGTGATTTTGCGCGCTTCGGCCTTTTTGTGATGCGGCACGGGAACTGGAACGGCAAACAACTGCTCAAGCTACAGTTCATTGATCAAATGCTGCGCGAAGGGGTGCCCGCTTCGCTCCCGATGTCATCTGGAAAAGAATCCGCCATGCTTCCTGGTCAACGTTCCTACGGAACTTCAATGACTCGCAATGACACTCGCATCGGACCTGGCTTCTATAGTTTCAACTGGTGGCTGAATCTTGAATATGCACAGGGACGGAGACCAGTTCCGGATGCGCCGGGGGACACCATTCTTGCCGTAGGTTTGTTTGGTCGCGCGGTCTTGTGGATCATCCCCAGTCTTGATGTTGTTGTTTCTTGGAATCAGTCCGAGATCACCGATCATCTTGAATCGATCCACAACGACAAGAGTAAGTTCAACGCTGCGGCGAAGCTCATCCGCAGTTCCGTGATTGACGCCGGCAAATGACCGTCAGTGGCATGCTAACTCTCTATTGTTTGAAACAAAGCTGCAGTAGCAGCTCATGGCCTGATCGTTCCGCGCATATCGCCTTCCGCTTTCTCGTATTCAAACCTGAGATCGTCCGGTGAAATCCAGTGTGCTTCAAACGCACGCACCGTTTCCCAGATCATGCGGTCCGCGGTGCAGACCCGCAGATGGAACTGCCGGGCATACTTTGCGGCGAGACGTTCGATGACCGAATCGGCAGTCTGGCCAGCGTCCGCATAGAAAACCTGGATGCCGTTATTTTCCCGTTCGTCTGTGAGGTGTGACCCCGTGCCGTCAAAGACCACCACCACCCGCTGGTCTGACATGTCTTGCAGCAGCCTCATGCGCTTGAGCAGCTCCTCCCGGGCCAGATAGCGTGAGGCGGCGCGCAAATGCAGCTTCCGCAGGTCGTCCCAAGCATGGATGATGCTGTGACCGTCAATGAGTAAAAAGCTGGGTGATGACTTCATGGATGGCGGGAGAAGAATATTCCACGGGCAGCACCAGCGTCCTTTGCGATTCAAGCGTCCTTATCGCTCATATTCCTTGGCCAGTGTGTCGAGGTATTTTGAAAGCGCATCATTGCGGGTGTTTGTTTCTTGGTCGATTTGATCTCCGAGCTTCAGGTAGTCGTCGAAAACACCGCTGTAGCTTTTCGTCTGGGAGGCTTCATACCAGTCCATGTGAGATTCCACCGCGCGGGCCAGTTCCAGAATCACCGCCCGTTGATCGCGCAGGCTGGCGAGTTTATCCGAGACGCCTTTCTGCTTCCCGTTGATGAGAATCCGGACGATGACAGCGTATTCCCCAATGAGCGGGCGGTAGAGAGGATGTGCCTTAAGTTTCACCGCGTTGAGCTGGATAATGATTCGCTGAAAAATTTTGTCCCGGTCGTCGCGATTCCAGATGGCGGAAAATTCATTGAGCGGCAAGCCACTGGCAAGTAGTTCGCCAGGCTCCAGTTTGGTTACAGGAGAATACCGGCGCTTTGAATCCGACGTGGTTTTTTGTATATTCCTGTTCTCAAAAGCGTCATTTTTTCCAGGGGTTCCATCTTTTTGCGCTTCTCCAACAGGTTTCTCCTTGCCCCGGAACCAGTTGCGAGGATCCAGTTTGTTCCGTTTCGCCGGATCATCCTTCGTAGCTGTCGGGTTAGACTCGATATTTTTCGGTGCTTCTTTAGCGGGTGATTTCTGTTTTCCTGTATTTTTCTCCCTGGTGTTTTTTTCCGGGGCTGAGTTGCTCTCCTTGATGCCCGAATCGATGGTGGGTTTCTTCGCGCTTGAACCGCCGCCATCGGTGTTGGTGTCACTAACCGGCACCAGGAGGATTTTTTTGCCGCCGATAAATGGGGTTACTGGGGAAGGCTGGTTGAAAATGGAATTAGACTCCCGGACATTTATTTTGTCGGGTGCATCGTTTTTTTTCACGGGAACCGTGCCCTCATTTTTTTTTCTTTTCGTTTCAGGCAGTGGCTCGAAAATGAGCGTGAGCGCATCACGAAGCCTGGCCTCTGTTTCATCAATGCCCAGAGTCTCCAGCGGTGAGGGTGTTGCCAGCGTGGCCATCTGGAGCGACCACCATTTTGCGAGACTGTTTTTTGACGCTCCAAGCGTGGGGAACATCTTGCGGAGAAGCTCGCGATCAGTTTTGTCATCGCGGGCCAGGGCATCGAGAAACATCAAAAACCGCATGGAACCATCCGGTTGGTCCAGGAGGGCGAGAACAAGCGCGCAGGCGGAGGTCTCGTAGATGCCGCGGGCTAGCGCATCGAGTTGCGCGGGATCAGCGGAGAGTATTTTTTCGACGCTGTATATCTGGCCGTTGTGAAAGACCGCGGCGAAGAGCGCGCTGGGCCGGGATCGGCCTCGGAACTCAAGCGCCTGGGTCACTCCGGTCAGGACCCAGTTTGGGAGCACGTTCTGGCGGGATGTATTCAACTCTTTGTGGCTGCGCAGGATGCGCTCGGCGAGGAGGACCCGTACAAGTTCACGGGCAAACTCGTCGCCGCGGAAATCAGCGCGAAGTGTGGCATTGATTTGGAGGTGAAAGCCGCCGTGCGCCAGTTGGCTGATGTTCCAAGACACCGCAGGACCGGAGAGTGAGGCGTCGGGCGGTGATTTCAGAACGATGACTACGGGAAGTGTGTAACGCGCATCGTCGCGCAACAGGCGACCCAATGCTGCGGCGATTTCGTCGCATGTCAGGCAGAAGTTACCGCGTGTTGCGAGATCGGCACCGTGGATGATGAACTGGCCGGTGGCGCTGGTGGAGCTTTGCGCCGGTGCCTTGGCTGGCTGCTGTGCCCCGGCGGCAGCAACTAAAAACAAAGCCATCATGGCAGGACGGAAGTGTCTGAAGCTGGCAGTAGGCATGGAAACGGTTCCTATTTCTGGTCAAACCTGGGATCGAGCATGATTTTATGAGACTCAAAACGAATTTGGTTCATCTTGAACACAGCGTGAATTTCTTCGTCGAGTGCGTGACACAGACTGCGCATGCTGGGAATGAGCGTGGCCAGTGCCCCGCGAAACACTGTGAGTCGACCGAGGCTGCCACCACATGGTTCAACGACAAAATTCCGCTTGTCCCGGGTGACGGTGAAATCAAGCGCCGCAGTCATCGGGCGTCCGGCGATTGTCCAGCAGAGCCAGACTCTGCAGAGTCCTGGTTTGAAGCTCACCGCGACTCGATCGAATTTCGTCAGAAGCGAGGATGGGTATTGCTGCGTTCCAGTCAGGCTGGAGGCGAGGTAGTGGTTTACTTCCGCTTCGCCAAGTTCCAATGGCGCGTTCCGCCGCCAAATTGCCTGTTCGATACGGTCGAGAATATCGGATGCGGGTGGTTTTTCCGTCGCATCAAGCCCCTGGACGTCTGACAGGTTTGCCGGACGATGGGCTTGGATGGCGGCTGCAGCGAGAAAGCCCAGCCAAGCAGTGATCAGGACATTGAGTAAGAAGCGTAACAAGCGCGCGAAGGGTGTGAAGCGCGGTCTGTCGCAAGGTCAGACCGGCTGAGTGGACGTGGCGGTGGACGCGGAACTGGGGGCAGGCGCGGTTGCAGGCGCAGTTCCTGGTGGCGGCGAGGAACTGGTGCTGGAATCGGAATCCTTCTTCGCTCCGGCCTTGTAGGAGTCGCTGCGGTAGTCGGTCTGGTAAAAACCGCTGCCCTTGAAGATGATGCCCGCACCGCGCCCGATTTTGCGATGCACCGGCCCGGGGCAGCCTGCTTTTTGGCAATCGGTCAGTCGCGGATCCTTCATGGACTGCACGGCCTCAAATTGATGTCCGCAGTTCTGGCACTCGTATTCGTAGGTGGGCATGCTTTTCGATGGGCGGAAGGTGGACAGGATCAATGCCGCATTCCGCAGTCAATGGCAAGGTCAATCCCTCGCGTGTTGCCTGTGAAATGTCACGATCGCGGCAGTGGACATTTCGCGCTGTCTGTTTCAAGATGCGCGCAACTCATGCAACCCTCTTTCCGGAAACCCAGATGGGGACTCGTCGTGCTGGCGTTGCTTTGCAGCGCGCTCGGCAGCTGCACCAATCTGTATTATTACGGCCCCAGCGCAGCCCTGGGCGGGACACGCTATCTGGAGGGCTACACACCGGGTGATCCACGCTACAGCAATCAGCTGGCTGACACCGAATCATGGTGGCGGGGCGACGGTGTGGCGGGCGAACCCGGGATCACGATCTCTCTCAGCCAGCAGAAGGCTTACTTTTACAAAGATGGCAAGCTTGTCGGGGCGTCGCCGATTTCCAGCGGCGACGAGCAGCATCCGACACCGCGCGGCGGTTTCAGTGTGCAGCAAAAAGACCAGTGGCATCAGTCGAGCCAATACGGGGATTATTTGGACGCTGATGGCGTCGCGATTTTGAAAAACATGGATCGAAGCGTGGACCCGATGCCCCCAGGCGCGAAGTTTGATGGTGCCAACATGTTTTACTTCATGCGCATCACGCGCGGCATCGGGATGCATGCCGGTTATCTTCCGGGATACGCAGCGTCACACGGATGTATCCGCATGCCCCAGCACATGGCGGAAGCATTCTTCCGCAATGTTCGTGTTGGAACGCCGGTTGTCGTCCGGTGACCGTGGTAACAGCCAACTGCATTTGCCATTCACATGGCATCGCTGTCCTATTTCCCGCGTTCTTACGAACGCGGCTACGAAATTATTTAAACCTCTCCAAAGAATGCGCGCAAGCTTGTGGGCGGCGGCCACTGTGCCTTCAGCTTTGCCCATGCGGGCCTTCATGCGACGAAACCACTCACCGTGCCTGGTATCGGATTTCTGAGCCCAAAGACCGCCAAACGCATGGCACACGCCAAGGCGACTGGATACGCTATTGAGACCCGCGTAATTGGATGACAGACGGCAGCATGGATGTCGGAACCAGCTTGGTCCGCGTCATGGGGGCTGGCAGCCCCCAACACTTTTGTCGCCCTATCGAGCGAGACTCAATAGAGGGTGTGTTTGGGTTGGGTAACCAAAACCACCACGAACCAGATAGTCCGTTGGTTTACAAGCACATCACCACCCGCCCATGACTTCCACGGCGTAGCCGCGGAGGTATTCCGTCTCTGGGATGCCGAAGACGACCGGGTGATCGGCGCGCTGATTGTAGCAGTCAAGTCGGCGCATGGAACGGCGGGAATCAACCCCGGCGGAGTTAATGACCTGGCGCAGGTCGCCGCCGCTGATGTGATGTGAGCAACTGAACGTCGCGAGAATGCCACCCGGCTGCAGCATCGATAGCGCGCGCAAATGAATTTCCTTGTAACCCCGGAGGGCGTCGGTGATGGAGCTTTTGGTCTTGGTGAAACTCGGCGGATCGAGAATGATCAAGTCGTAGGACTCGTCGCGCTTGGAGGCGGCCTTGAGGAAGTCAAAGGCGTTCTCGGCGATCCAGCGGACGTTCACGCCGGAGGAACGGGCGTTCCGTCGTGCAAGTTCCAGTGCGGGTTCACTGCTGTCGACGGCTGTGACATCGCGGGCACCCGCGAGCGCGCAGGCTTGGGCGAAGCCGCCTTGATTGGTGAAGCAATCCAGCACGCGACGTCCCTGAGCGAAAGCCGCGACCTTGGCGTAGTTGTCGAGTTGATCAAGGTAGAGTCCGGTCTTCTGTCCTTCCATGAGGTCGACCAAAAGCGAGACCTTGCCTGCCTTCACCTCGAACGGTTCTGGCGCAATGCCGTGGAGCACAGACTTCACCGGCTCCAGTCCTTCTGCCTTGCGGATGAGGGTGTCGTTGCGTTCGATGATCGTCTTGGGCTTGAGCACGTCTTTGATGGCCTGCACGATCAGATCTTTTCGCATGTCCATCGCGCAGGTCAGGGTCTGCAACACTACATGGGGGCCGTAACGGTCAATGACCACGCCCGGGATGCCGTCGGATTCACTCCAGACGATGCGCATCAGTTTCTGATCGACCGGGAGTGTCGCGCGATGGGCCAGAGCACGCTCAATGCGGCGCTGGAAAAACTCCACATCGAGATCCTGTTTCCGAAAGGAAAAACGCCGCGCTACAATCTGCGAGCGGTTGTTGTAGATTGCGCTGCCCAAGGACTGACCGCGCGAGTCCTTGAGCGAGATGACGTCGCCAGGCTCCATATTGCCGCGAGTGCTGAGAATATCGCTCGCATAGACCCAGTCGTGGCCGTGAAAGATGCGGGAACGTGGTTTGACGACAAGAAAGGAAGCCATGGGGGTGTGCAATCTGGCGAGGAAGCGGGG
>VFKE01000214.1 GCA_009885695.1 Verrucomicrobiota bacterium
GAGGCGTAGAAAAACCGTTGCACACCGAATTCCCGAGCCGCCATCAGCAGGTGGGTGTTGATCAGCACGCTCAGCATGCAGAGCGCCTTGTTGTTCTCGATGAACCCCATGCCGCCCATGTCCGCAGCCAGGTTGTAAACAGTGCTGGCATCCCGCAGGGCTATGCGGCAGGCTTCTTTCTCCGCGAGATCAAGGTGGAGATTTTCCACATCGTCAAACCGCTGATACCATTGATCGAAGGGCTTTTGATCCACCGCGCGCAAACGGGTGAAGCCTTGTTGCCGGAGATCCGCGACGAGATGCCCGCCGATGAAACCGCCTGCGCCGCAGACGGTGATGAGTTGTTCTTTGTTCATGGAGTGTAGGGGAAAAATTGCGGCGGGCGGCTATCGTGACTCCCGGCGGAACGCGCGATGAGGTTGATGGCAACTATGTTTCATACTGCTTTATTACGCAACTTGGGCCAGCGAAATAACCATTGCAGCGAGTATTTCCGTTCCATCCAGATTACCAGGGCGCATGACAGCAGCGCGGAAGAGACACCGGCGGCCAGCAACCACTCTCCTGTCTGCATGTGGAATCGGTTAACAAGAACCCACCGGACGAATGGTGGCGCGAATGAATGGGTCACATAGATCGCGAGCGAGTTTCTGCCCGCCCACTCCAGAAATGCAGTCCACCGCACACCGGCGGCGCTGAGGGCCACCATGACGGTGCCAGCTGAACCGAGACATGCGGGGAATAAAACCTGCATGACATGACTTGATGGATCCGTTGCGAAGATGACCGTCATCAGGCCGAAGCAGCCCAAGCCCATGAGCAGCCATGCGAGATGCGGCATCTTCTGGTTCCTGCCGGCGAGCAGGCCCGCCACTTCAAAGCCCAGTCCGTAGTAGATGGCAAATTTGCCGAGGTTAGAAAGGGGAAAGAGGTAGTTGGCAAGCAAAGCAAGACCTAGCAGGCAAAGGCTCCAAGCCCTGTTTTTTTCAACGATGAGCCAGAGGACGTGAATCATGAAAAGCACATAGAGAAACCATGGGCCAGCGGACGGACTGTAAAGCAGCAGCACGGGTGCCCATACATTGGCCGGACTATTGGTGGCACCTATGGCATCACCTGCAAGATGCGCCAGCCAGGTGAGCAGCCCCCACACCATATAGGGATACAAGAGCGTCCCGGCGTATTGGGCCAGCGATTCACTTTGCGGCCGGGGTCTGCGCCCGCGGACGAGCCAGCCTGAAAGAAAGAAAAACACCGGCATGTGGAACAGGTAAACCCAGCTATAACAATCCTGCCACCCGGCGACTGGTTGCATCAGACCCTGAGTCAACAGTCCGCCGAGCACATGGCAAAACACGACCAGGATGATGGCGATCCCCTTCGCAGAATCTATCCAGGCCTCCCGGCCGGAATCGCTGCGAGTCTGTTGCGGTGATTTCATTCAAGAAGACATAACGGTTCCCTGCCGGCCTTGCGCGCGTTCCTTGCGCAGCCGCCGGATGCGCAGCACATCGCGAAACATCAGAATGGAATCGCACACCAGCCGCACCTTGCCGCCCGCAACATCGTGCCAGTCGATGGGTTCCTCGCGCACAGTGATGCCGGCATCCAGCAACGCGGCAAGCAGTTGCACATCAAAGGCAAAGCCTGTGATGGTGAGCCGCGAAGCCACGCGTGCAAAATCCTGGCGCGGAACGAGTTTACAGCCGCACTGACTGTCATACACCGGAGTATGCAACAACCAGGAAACCAGCGTGGCATACACACGCCCGATCAGATGGCGGAAAAAGCGCCGGCGCACATCCCTCCCCAACATGAGCACCCGCGTGGCAAAGATGGCCCCCTGTTCAGTACCGCGTTCCCTGGCGAGCTTGATGAGTCGGCAGACCTCATCTGGGGTGATGGAGCCGTCTGCATCCACGAATGCCAGCCACTCCGCGCCCTCATGCCGCGCCCACCCTGCATGGACGGCGCCGCCCTTGCCGATGTTTTCCTGTAACATCAGCAAATCGCATAACACCGGATGTTTCGCCTGCAAGACGGTCACCATGTCATTCATGCGGCGCTGTTCGTCCACGCCGGAACCATCCTCCACGACCAGCACGCGACATCCTCCCAGAGCGTCGAGCTTTTCACAAAGTCCGGGCAAAAATTCCCCGATGCGCCCGCTCTCACGAGAGCAGGGCACGACGAGAAAAACCGTGCCGGGGGCGCTCATGGTTTTTCACTTTCAAAGCGCCTCTCCAACAATCGCAACGCAAGCATCGCTTCGGCGACTGCGCGTTGCAGCGCGTAATACCAGCCGCGCCAGCCATCCAGCACCGTGCCCTTGACAAACAGGGTGTAGAACAGCGCCAGCGGCACCGCGGGGGCAAGCGCGAGGCGCAGAC
>VFKE01000188.1 GCA_009885695.1 Verrucomicrobiota bacterium
TCGCAGCCGCGCTTCGTAGCCGCGTTCGTAAGAACGCGGGAAATCAGGAAGCTCTCCCCGCCGCCGCGAAACGAGAACGCGGAAAATAGGCATGCTTCGTTGGCTGCCATGGCATCTTCCCGCACTCTTACGAGATGCGGCTACGTCTTTTTTAAAAATGCTCTAGAACGGTATAAATGATTTCGCAGCCGCGCTTCGTAGCCGCGTTCGTAAGAACGCGGGAAATCAGGAAGCTCTCCCCGCCGCCGCGAAGCGAGAACGCGGGAAATAGGCATGTTTCGTTGGCTGCCATGGCATCTTCCCGCACTCTTACGAGATGCGGCTGCGTCTTTTTTAAAAATGCTCTAGGCAGGATCAACAAAAATAACAGGATGAATTACGAAGGAACTCATCTTCATCCGCTGGTGAGTGCGCACTCTAATCGCAAGTGCCTTTCTCTGAATCCTGTTCGTCAGGTAAATCCTGTCCAAATTCGTTTTTTGGGATTAATCGCAAGTAGAAGCGACGCCTCGGTCGCTGATCCCAGTGCCAGTGCAGCAAGCGACGAGGGCGTCACTTCTACTCGTTGTTCAGCGTTTCCCTGGAGCATCACGCACTCGTCCGCTGATTGGACTGCCAGTCCTTGAAGCACTCGATGAATCCCGAGGCAAAATCCTCCGGCCTCGCAGCAATCCATCCTTGAATCTGCTCCGGCCTGAAAAAGCCTCCACAGGCGATCTCATCCGGCGCAAAATGCATCGGACCGTTGTGTTGCGCCCTGTGCAATTCGACAAACTCCCAGCCAGTGCGCACCGTGGCGGGAATGTCCGCGATGCACTCCGTCACGGAATCAATTCCAAGTTCTTCCTTTAACTCACGCTCGGCAGCGGCGGCATAACTTTCACCCACATCAAGATGGCCTGCGGCACTGGAATCCCAGCCGAGGGGATGCACGTCTTTAAGATGCGAACGCTGCTGCAGCCAGAGTTCACCGTGCTTGTTGAAAACGAACACATGCACCGCGCGATGGCGGAGTCCTTTCGCGTGAACTTCGCCGCGCGGCGCCTGCCCGATCACGCGGTTAGTCTCGTCCACGATGCTGAACATCTCCGTGGCGCGCTGACCGCGGTCTTCGTCATGGCGCCCCTCGTAATGCCTCGTCAACGCCACCCATTCCTCTAACGACAACTCTTCCGCGCGCAATGTCGCCTGCTTCCCCAGCACTGCCACCAGCGCCTCCCAGCCGCCCGGAGCCGGAGGCAGAAGTTTCTTCATCTGCTTGCGGCGCTGTGAGAAACCACTGCGCACCAGACGGTCAAAAAGTAAACGGTCAAACACCGGGAGTGCGCCCGCCGGCCGCGGAGTCAGTCGGATGACCGCGGAATCAACCCGGGGCCGGGGTTTGAACGCGGACGGCGGAATCACTCGCAGCACTTCCACCTGCCAATGCTGCTGCACCAATAAACTCAGCGCACCAAAGCTCTCGTCACCGCATTTCGCAGCGAGACGGTCACAGACCTCCTTCTGAAGCATGAACACCGCCTCGCCCACCGGCGTTGGCGGCGAGAGAAAATGCCGCAGGATGGGCTGGCCCATTGAGTAGGGCAGATTGCCGATCGCCTTTACGGAACCGCAGGCAAACAAGGACCGCATATCATAGCGTGTGGCATCACCGTGCCAGAGCTCGACATCATCGCGGTTCTCAAACTGAAAACGCAGGGCGTCGGCTAAAGCGTCGTCCTTCTCAATCAACAGCAACTTTCCAGCCCGCCCGGCGAGATGTTTGGTGAGCGCACCGTAGCCTGGCCCGATCTCGATCACCAGTGGCGCCCCGTCAGGCTGAATCTGGTCGGCGATCCAGCGTGAAATTCCTTCGTCGAGTAAAAAATTCTGGCCGAGACTTTTCTTGGGAACGAACTGCATGTGAAGGGAGCATGGCCCATGTGCTCCGTCGAAGCAACCAGACGAGTGCCCCAAGCACTGAACAAAGCGTAGAAGCGACGCCCTCGTCGCTTGCTGAAGCGATATTATTAAACCGCTCTCAGGCGGAAGCATCCGCCAATGACAAGACTCCAACCAAAGCAGAGCCCCTACCTTCGTCACCGTCCTTCGCGACGTCAGTAAATGTAACGAATACCCGCCTTGATGGTCAGGTTGTTTGCCCTATTTTCTTGATCAACCCACGAATAAGAACCTTCGCCGAAAATGCCAAAGTGGGGCGTGAAACGCCACTCGATGCCACCACCAACCCGCAGGAAGCCATTGTTGCCGTTGGCCACCTGCACACCGCCACCCACGAATGCATAGGGTGCCAAATGCGCGGTCTGAATGGGAAAGCGCAAGAGAATATCACCTCCGATGTTAGTCTTTGCATCTTCGACCGATGAGAAATTCACATCGAGTCTGGCACCGACGTAGTAACCGAAATAATGTCCGATGGCGAACCCTCCACCGTAGCCATCGCGCTTGCTTTCACAGTCGCAATTTGTCTCACGATTCTGAAGATAGCTGCCATAGATGTCGAAAAACAATTCCTGATCGCGGAAAAGGGCTGAGGGCGTCACTTCATGCGGGTTCACGGGAAGGGCCTGCAAAGGCCCAGCGACTGAGGAACCAACGCAAACCAAGGCGGTAAGCAGAACAAGTGCGGTCTTTTTCATGGGCTAAGAAGAGTGGAGTTTATGCTTGATTGGTAAAGTCTAGTTAAATATTATTTTATGTAAAGATAATAATCACCACATTGCCATTTTTTATGACTCCCCGTAATTTGCTTCTTCCTCGGATAGGTTGAGGCTCGGAACTGTGTCCAGGGTTGCGCACTCATGACTCGATCCGAACTGATCAGCCAGGATGGCCGAGTTACTTTTACAACAGGCTGTTAAAGCATTTATAAAGCTACGCAGTCGCATCTCTTCGTAGCCGCACTCGTGAGAGTGCGGGACTTCCCTAGGCTGGGCGAAGAAGGATACTTCCCGCGTTCTTACGAACGCGGCTACGCAGTCGCATCTCTTCGTAGCCGCACTCGTGAGAGTGCGGGATTTCCCTGGGCTGGGCGAAGAACGA
>VFKE01000002.1 GCA_009885695.1 Verrucomicrobiota bacterium
AGTTCGCTGCGCTCAAACGCTTCGCGTGGTGCGATGCGCAGGGTAATTTTGTCGATGCTGGCATGATTCGTAAGATGACGTTCAGCGGGCTTGCTTTGTTGGAGGGAACCCGGCGATGATGGCAGTCCTATGAAAAAACATCAAGCGTTTCTTCTGTCCGGGTTGCTTCTTCTTCGGGAGCTTCCATCTCGTATCCCTCGATAGCCCGCTTCCTCGGGGGTACCTCACCAAGGGACGGACACTTTGCGCCGCTTTGCGCCGTGCAACTGCGCATTCAATCAGGGGAGCATACGCGCCTTCGCGTGTACTGAGTCGCGCCCTCGCGGCTCAGTCAAAACAGAACGCGCAGCCAAATCCAGGTTAGTGGCGGCGCCGGAGGTGGACGGTGTTTCCGGCGAGGGCGCCGAAAACGACACGCGGGGGCGCGTGTGCTCACCGGAACAAGGTTAGTAACCAGCAAACGTCGAGACCGAAGCGGGTAAAAGCTTTCCCCAAGGAGTAAGTTTTAAGGCCGCTCGACCGCGAATCGTTCAACCACCGTTATCATTGCGGCTTCGCGCAATGTTAACCATGTTCGTTCAGCCAACCTATTTTATCCTTTCAGCCTTACGAGGCTGTGGGATGCGTGTGTCTCCATATAGTTGAAGCCGCTCATCGTCTTCGTGGGTTATTGGCTGTTCGATTGTTGCGCTGGACGGGCGGCTGCGGTCTTTCCCAGCCAGCGGGCGCACCGAGGATGACGACAGGTTTGCCGGTGGTATCGTGAATGCGCAGGTTGTCGGCGATGAGGCCATTGCTGGAATGCCGCCAGCAATGGATGGCATTGCCGCCGCTCTTGATGACGTTGCCAATCACCTCGTAGTGATCGAGGTTGAAGTTCGGTTCGATGGCGGTCACGGCGGTCTCCATGTAGTTGAAATTGCAGCGCACGTTGCTCAATTTGCCGCGAAACCCAGGATGACCGAGCAGGTATGCGGCGCCGTTGGGATTGAGGGTGCACGTGTATTGGATGGTGATGTTCTCGGCATCGAAGGATTCACCGGGAGTGGTGCGGCCACCGGGCAGGAAGTCGCCGCTATGCTCGCCGCAGAGCATCACGGAGCGATTCGTGTCTCTCATTGTGATGTCCCGAATTAAGACATTCCGGACACGGCCGTGAACGAAAACGCACGCATCGATGTATTTCACCAAGAAGCTCGGCTGCACATTATGCGAAGCGTTCATGTCGATTGTGCCTTGGCCGGTAATGCGGACGTTCTCGATGTAATCGGGTTGGCGGCCATGCCCGATGCGGATTCCGTAGGCTTCGGGGCCATCATAGGAGACATACCAGAGGCTGCCCTGGCTGTGTCCCGACTGGCTGCCGAAGCGGACCTTCACACCGTGGTTGAGTTCCTGCCAGTCGCCCGTGATCGGCACTTTCTTGACGGGGGTCTTGCCAAGCTCGTTTTTCGAGTCGGCCACCCGGGTGGAGCTTTCCGGGTTATTCAGGTCGTAAATAACACTCCAGGTGAAAGTGTCAGGCAGCCCGTCGCGGCCCACGCCGTCGATGTAGATCGTGTAGATCGAGGGCTTGCTGAGATCGAACTGGCCACCCATGGCGAGGTCGTCGAGCTTCTTGCCTGCATCCTGATCCGTCGTGATCTCGGGTGTAGCCTCCAGCTTGGTTTCACCATCTGCCAGCTTGAGCGTTGCGCCCTCCTGCAACTCGATATCCACCGACTTGTCCACGTAAAGGAGCGCGCGATGTTTGCCGGGCTTGGTCTGATGGATGCCCGGGAGGAAGATCAGCTTGTCGCCCGGGGCAGCGAGATCAAGTGCTGCCTGAGGAGATTCGCCGGGCTTGATGAAGTGCTCGGCAGCCAGAGCCAAAGGTGCCGACATCACGATTAGGAAACCGAAGAACGCGGAAGTATAGTGGATCATGAGTTTCTTGGGATTTGGGATAAGCATTTCGCGGTGTGAACTCTGCGATGATGGCAGTCCTATGAAAAAACATCAATCGTTTCTTCTGTCCGGGTTGCTTCTTCTTCGGGAGCTTCCATCTCGTATCCCTCGATAGCCCGATTCCTCGGGCATGTGCAGCTCAAGGGGCTGGCTCCACGCACGGTGGAGGCTTACTTGTGCATGATCCGCCTGCTGGCTCAGTGGGCCGATGAGGATCCGGCTGCGCTCGGCGAAGAACGGGTGCGCGATTACTTTCTGCATCTGGTGCGCGTGAGGTCTTATGCGCCGCAGACGCTGCGCCAGGCGCGCGCGGCGTTGCGTTGTTTTTTTATCGAGATGCTCGGCCGGCGCGAGTGGCGCGTGCGACACTTTGGATATTTGAGCGCCGTTTGAGCGCCGTTTGAGCGCCGCGGCCAAAGATCGCTACGAGCGCCTGCGCGACTTGCTGCGCGCCGGAGCCAG
>VFKE01000110.1 GCA_009885695.1 Verrucomicrobiota bacterium
AATAAATCTTGATAGAGATTAAACAAATTAATTACAACGAAGAGTTTGATCCTGGCTCAGGATGAACGCTAGCGGCAGGCCTAACACATGCAAGTCGAGGGGCAGCATAAGAGTAGCTTGCTACTCTGGTGGCGACCGGCGCACGGGTGAGTAACGCGTATGCAATCTACCCTGTACTGGGGGATAGCCCGAAGAAATTCGGATTAATACCCCATAGTATCTTGATTTGGCATCATTTTGAGATTAAAGGTTACGGTACAGGATGAGCATGCGTCCCATTAGCTAGTTGGTAAGGTAACGGCTTACCAAGGCAACGATGGGTAGGGGGCCTGAGAGGGTGGTCCCCCACACTGGTACTGAGACACGGACCAGACTCCTACGGGAGGCAGCAGTGAGGAATATTGGTCAATGGGCGCAAGCCTGAACCAGCCATGCCGCGTGCAGGAAGACGGTCCTATGGATTGTAAACTGCTTTTATTTGGGAATAAACCTATTTACGTGTAGATAGCTGAAGGTACCAAATGAATAAGCACCGGCTAACTCCGTGCCAGCAGCCGCGGTAATACGGAGGGTGCAAGCGTTATCCGGAATCATTGGGTTTAAAGGGTCCGTAGGCGGATTAATAAGTCAGAGGTGAAATCCCGGGGCTCAACCCCGGAACTGCCTCCGATACTGCAAGACTTGAGGACTGGAGAGGAGATTGGAATTCACAGTGGAGCAGTGAAATGCGTAGATATTGTGAGGAACACTAGTGGCGAAGGCGAATCTCTGGACAGTTCCTGACGCTGAGGCACGAAGGCCAGGGGAGCAAACGGGATTAGATACCCCGGTAGTCCTGGCAGTAAACGGTGCACGCTTGGTGTGGCAGGATTCGACCCCTGCCGTGCCGGAGCTAACGCGTTAAGCGTGCCGCCTGGGAAGTACGGTCGCAAGATTAAAACTCAAAGAAATTGACGGGGACCCGCACAAGCGGTGGAGTATGTGGCTTAATTCGATGCAACGCGAAGAACCTTACCTGGGCTTGACATGCATTTTGTCGGCGGTGAAAGCCGCCTAGTGTAGCAATACACGGGATGCACAGGTGTTGCATGGCTGTCGTCAGCTCGTGTCGTGAGATGTTGGGTTAAGTCCCGCAACGAGCGCAACCCTCGTGGTTTGTTGCCACTGGTGAAAACCAAGCACTCAAACAAGACTGCCCAGATAAACTGGGAGGAAGGTGGGGATGACGTCAAGTCCGTATGGCCCTTACGCCTAGGGCTGCACACGTACTACAATGTCCAATACAAAGTGCTCCAAATCCGCAAGGCCAAGGCAATCACCAAAATTGGACTCAGTTCAGATTGCAGGCTGCAATTCGCCTGCATGAAGCTGGAATCGCTAGTAACGGCACATCAGCTACGGTGCCGTGAATACGTTCCCGGGTCTTGTACACACCGCCCGTCACATCATGGAAGCACGCTTCGCCTGAAGGGCGCGCCAGAAACCGCAAGGATCGGCCGCACAAAGGCAAAGCTAGTAACTAGGATGAAGTCGTAACAAGGTAGCCGTAGGGGAACCTGCGGCTGGAACACCTCCTTTCTATAGAAAGTGGCCCAGCCAATCAAACCAGGAGCGTCAGTCAAATGACGCATTCCAAGTATTTGGAACTCAAATACAAGGAAATGCACAGGGTACAATTTAGCCGTCCAAAAATAGATAACGCTGAAATTAGCGGAGAACTGCCGAAATCAATACTGGCGGATTAATCCTCCATGAATTTCATGGAGTGTGACATCGGGCCTGTAGCTCAGTTGGTTAGAGCACCGCCTTGATAAGGCGGGGGTCAATGGTTCGAGTCCATTCAGGCCCACGCACACTGCGGCACAGATTTCGCGCAAGATTCAGACACGCTTATTGAAAACTGCACATGGGAAGAACATATCTTCGCAAGAAGATAATTCAAATTTGTAAGAAAATGTATAATATTTTAACGCACACGGTGAATGCCTTGGCGACAGACGACGATGAAGGACGCGCAAAGCTGCGATAAGCCTCGACTAGCGGCACCAACGCAATGAATCGAGGGTTTCCGAATGGGATAACCTACCGAAAGGTGCACAATGAAGAAATTTGTTGTGAGATAACGTGGCGAAGTGAAACATCTCAGTAACCACAGGAAAAGAAAGCGAATGCGATTCTGCCAGTAGTGGCGAACGAAAACAGAACAGCCCAAACCGGGGGGTTATACTCCCGGGGTTTTGGATTCTCATCAAGCGACGCAGACAAAAGATGAAGCGGATGAAAAGCCGCCCGATACAAGGTGAAAGGCCTGTAATCGAAATTCTATGCGGCGCTGGGAACATCCGGAGTAATGCGATACACGAGAAATCTCGCATGAAGATACGCCGACCACGGCGAAAGGCTAAATACGATCTGTCGACCGATAGTGAACTAGTACCGCGAGGGAAAGGTGAAAAGAACTGCTGTGAGCAGAGTGAAATAGAACCTGAAACCGTGTGCCAACAAGGTGTCAGAGCCGATTTATCGGTGATGGCGTGCCTTTTGCTTAATGAGTCTGCGAGTTAGCGATTTTGGCAAGCCTAACCGGCCAAGCCGGTGAGGCAAAGCGAAAGCAAGTCAAGCATGGCGAAAGTCGAAGTCGCTAAACCCGAAGCGGTGGTGATCTACCCATGACCAGGTTGAAGTAATGGTAACACATTATGAAAGACCGAACCGGTGAATCTTGAGAAATTCTCGGATGAGTTGTGGGTAGGAGTGAAAGGCTAATCAAACCCCGTAATAGCTGGTTCTCCTCGAAATGTATTTAGGTGCAGCGTCGTTTATGAGTGTGCAAGGGGTAGAGCACTAATTGAGCTAGGGGGCGATTTAGCCTGCCAAACTCACTTAAACTCCGAATACTTGCACATCGCTCAACGGCAGTAAGTCAGTGAGGGATAAGCTTCATTGTCAAAAGGGAAACAACCCAGATCAACAGCTAAGGTGCCGAAATTATTGCTCAGTGCAAAGGAGGTGAAATCTCCCTGACAGTGAGGATGTTGGCTTAGAAGCAGCCATCATTTAAACAGTGCGTAATAGCTGACTCATCAAGAGATCTCGCGCCGAAAATAATTGGCGATAAAGCAATATACCGAAGCTTTGAAGTACATTCTTGCTTGCAAGAACGCACTGGTAGAGGAGCATTCCTTATGCATTGAAGTAGAAGGGTAACCGACTATGGAGCATAAAGAAGAGAGGATGCAGACACAAGTAACGACAAGGGTGCTGAAATAGCGCCCCGCCCAAAGCCCAAGGATTCCTAGGCTACGATTTTCGTCCTAGGGTCAGCCGGAACCTAAGCTTCAGCCTGACGGCTAACGCGATGGAAAGCAGGCCAACATTCCTGCGCCAATGAAACCTGACGCTGCGTGATATCGCGGCCCGAACCCAAAGCAGATCCAATTGAATGGACAGATGACGCAAGTCATCGCGCGATGAATACGAGCTGCCAAGAAAAGTATCACGGAGCAGGGCCATTGTCCGTACTAGAAACCAACACAGGTGGGCTGGTCAAATAAACCAAGGCGAAAGAGTAAAATCCTGCCAAGGAACTCTGCAAAATAGCCCCGTAACTTCGGGAGAAGGGGCGCCTAATTTATTAGGTCGCAGTGAAATGGATCAACCGACTGTTTACCAAAAACACAGCATTGTGCAAAGACAATAGTCTAAGTATACGATGTGACACGTGACCAATGCGGAAAGATTATGGCAAGAGGTTAGCGTCAAGCGAAGCTTTGAACCGAAGTCCCCGTGAATGTCGGCCGTAACTATAACGGTCCTAAGGTAGCGAAATTCCTTGTCGGGTAAGTTCCGACCTGCACGAATCGTGTAACGAGTTGATCGCTGTCTCGGCAAGAGGCTCAGTGAAACTGTAGTGGCGGTGAAGATGCCGCCTAATTTCAGAAGGACGGAAAGACCCTATGCACCTTAACTGTAAGCTGTTGTTGGTTCGTCGACACTATTGCTTAGAGTAAGTGGGAAGCTTTGAAGCCCTCCTTTCGGGGAGGGCTGAGCTGACAATGAAACACCACCCTTTAGCGTTGGCAAATCTAACCCGATTGGGGACAACTGCAGCCGGTCAGTTTTACTGGGGCGGTATCCTCCCAAAAAGTAACGGAGGAGTGCGAAGGTTGGCTTAGCGCGGTTGGTAATCGCGCGTCAAGCATATAGGCAAATGCCAGCTTAACTGCAAGACAAACAAGTCAAGCAGATACAAAAGTAGGCCTAAGTGATCCGGCGGAATTAATGTGGAATTGCCGTCGCTTAACGGACAAAAGGTACGCTAGGGATAACAGGCTGATCTTGCCCAAGAGTTCATATCGACGGCAAGGTTTGGCACCTCGATGTCGGCTCATCGCATCCTGGGGCTGGAGAAGGTCCCAAGGGTCCGGCTGTTCGCCGGTTAAAGCGGTACGCGAGCTGGGTTCAGAACGTCGCGAGACAGTTCGGTCCTCTATCCTCTGAAATCGCAAGAAAATTGAAGGGAGCTCTTTTTAGTACGAGAGGACCGAAAGTGACGCACCGCTGATGAACCAGTTGTCATTTCAATGGCATCGCTGGGTAGTCAAGTGCGGCAGGGATAAGCGCTGAAAGCATCTAAGCGCCAAGCCCACCCTGAGATTAATTTTCTCAATTAGGAGCGTAGCAGAACACTACGTTGATAGGATTCAGGTACAAGTCGAGTAATCGGCTCAGCCGAGAATTACTAATACTCCGATCGTTTATATATACTTACAACCCATGTGCAGCTTTCAGTAAGCTAACTCTGAGCTTAACTAATAACTTACTCCAGACCCTCAGAATCACTCCGCGGCCGCATGAACTGCAAACAAGCGAAGTGATTCTGGTGATCTAGGGCAGACAAAGACCCGTTCCCATTTCGAACACGGAAGTAAAAGTCTGTCTTGCTGATGATAGTGCATATTAAGAATGTGCGAAAGTAAGTAATTGCCAGACTATTTTTTTATGGGTGCGAACAAATAATCAATAATTTACGAGACGCGTTTTCATTTATGGATCAATTGCCTTCAGCCTTGGGTTCCGGCAGCAGGAAGCCGACGACAAACGCCAAAACAGCGAGCCCGGTGGCAATGTAGCCCGCAGCCAGCGCAACGTGGATAGGTTTCACTTCTTGCGCTCCTCCCGCCAGCAGCGGCGCGAGCCAGGCTGTGTTAAGCGTCGCCATACTGGTGCCAACCATGCGGCCGCCCACGTTGGTGGCGAAACTGCCGCCAGTGCCGCGGAGATGCAGTGGGAACACCTTGGGCAGGTATTCGCCGAAATAGCTGAACTGTGCAACCACCAGGAGACCGCAGAAGAAATAACTCCAGAGAAAAGTCTCTCCCCCCTGTTCGAAGAACTTGAAATAGGTGAGCGGAAGAATAATTAGCGCCGGGATCTGAAAGACTTTGAGCAAGGCCACGCGGGTGATGCCGATGATGAGCAACACAGCAAGCAGAGTGCGTCCAACCAGGCCTCCCATTTCCTGGCGGAACTGCACTTTGTCGCTCATTTCCTTCACCACCTCATTGATTGGCTTTTGCTTGCTGAAGTTATCCTTAATTTTCGCAACCAGATCTTTCCGCGCCGGATCCTTGGTAGGAAGTGCGTTCAGTTGCGTATTGAGCGACTCACCTTCCTTGCGCAGCGGTGCGAGTTCGGCTGCATGTTTTTTAAGCTCGGGCAACCCAGGAGTTACGCGGGAGACGGTCACTTGCAGCGCACCAAAGGCAATGCCATAGGCGCAAGCTGAGAGGATGGCTGTCACGATGGTGACACGGCGCAGTGCCGGCGCGAAGAGGGCGGCAAAACTCGGGCGTTTCAATGCACCTGCAGCGCGTCGTTCTTTCCAGACTTTCGACTCCGGCACGAAGGGCAGCAGCAAGGCGATCGGAATCGCCGGCAGTAATCCGGTGAGCAGTAGAAAGCGCCAACTGGCCGGGTCGGGCGAGCCGAGACCTGCCGGCAGACCGATGTGCGGCAATGTATTGATGTGGGCGCTCACCCAGATGCTCACCAAGGTTACGAGGACGCCTCCGAGCGAGGCAAACGCCTGGGTGATTCCCAGCCATTTTTCCCTTTGTTTCTTGTCTTCAAACACCTCGGCCAGCCAGGTGATGGCGGCGATGAACTCCACACACACACCAATGAAGGTCGTGCTGCGGAAAAAGATGAACATCGGCAGCGAAGTTGAGTAAGCTGCAGCAAAAGGGGAGAAGGAGTAAAGAAAAATGCTCAGCCCCATCATGGTTTTGCGGCCCAATTTGTCCACCAACCAGCCGCCCAGCAGGCCGAAGAGCCCGCCGCAAAGGGCGGATATCCAGAGCAGTCGCCCTACCCACTCGGTAACGATGGGGTTGTTCTGAGGAATTTTCAGTAACTCGGCGATCGCGGGCGCGGCGACAAGCGGCGTCATCAATAACTCATAGGTGTCGAATAAGAAACCGATGCTGGCGATGATGATGATGAGCCATTGGGTGCGGGTAAGTTTCATGGTTGAGTGTCGATAGCGATGGATTGCAATGGTTCCGTCACTTCTACGGTCGCACATTCATTATCTTCGGTGACGAAGGAATGCACGGAAGGCACTGATGGTCTCCGCTCCAAGATGATGTTCAATACCCTCGGCGTCCCCTTCCGCGGTGGCGCGGGGCACACCCAGTGCTAGGAGAAATGAGACCACCAGCGCATGGCGTTCGCGACACTCCGCAGCGAGCGCGGAACCTTTCGGGGTGAGAAAGATGGAGCGATAAGGGCGAGTGATCATGAGACCGTCGCGCTGGAGCCGGGCCACGGTGCGGATGACGGTGACGTGGGACACGCCGAACATGCGCGCGAGATCAGTCGGACGGGCTTCGCCATCGCTCTCGATGAGCTCGGCGATGGCTTCGACGTAGTCCTGGGCCGTCTCGGCAGCGTTGTCGGTGCGCACCTTACGAAAGCTTTCAGCCCGCGCGGCAGGAGCTGCGCTTTTGCGATTTGCTGTTTTGGGCCGGGATGACTTGGCGGGCATGAGCGGGAAATTAACGATGGATTATTTGTTGACAAGCCCGCAGTTTTTTGAAGTATACGATACATTTTGTTGTTTTGACCACAAAACACATCGTCCCGCTTCTGCCAACTGGTCATCTTTCTTCTGGCTGCGGCGGACAGGAGCTAGGCGGGGGGGGCTGGTCGCCTGTTCCAGTTTCCGTAGTTATCCATGACCAGATGGAGTTTCTCGCCGCCCTCGTACTCGCCAACGAGTTTGCGCAGGAACTCCTGATGACAGTGGCGGCTGTGACACTCTCCCGTCATCTTGCTGGTGGCCCTTCCAGCGCCGCGAAAAGGGTGGTGGTGCCATTGTGCACATAGTCGTGGGTCCATGTGCCACAGCGCACCTTTTGGGGCGTTTTGTTTTGTGTCGCTGTTGCTTGGTCCGTAATTCCGGTGAAGATCCAACTCTGAACCGTGAACGCCGAACCAACCACGCCCATCCACGATGCCCGCGACGCGCTGCATAAGCACTTCGGATTCCGCGCGTTCCTCGACGGGCAGGAAGAGGTGATCGCCGGCGTGCTCGCAGGACGCGACGCTCTGGTCGTGATGCCAACCGGCGGCGGCAAGTCGCTCTGCTACCAGCTGCCCGCGATGGTGATGGACGGGGTGACCATCGTCATCAGTCCGCTCATCGCGCTCATGAAAGATCAGGTGGACTCGCTGCAAAACAAGGGCATCGCCGCGACGCTGATCAACAGCACGCTCTCGCTCGATGAACAAAAGGAGCGCATCAACGGAATGCGCCGCGGAGAGTTCAAGCTCGTTTACATCGCGCCGGAACGATTCCGCAGCGGCATGTTTGTGGATGCGCTCCACCAGGTGGAGGTAGCGTTCTTCGCCGTTGATGAGGCGCATTGTCTCTCGCAGTGGGGTCATGACTTCCGCCCCGACTACCTGCGCATCGGCCAAGCGCTGGAAAAACTCGGCAGCCCGCAGGTGCTGGCCCTTACCGCCACCGCCACGCCCGAGGTGCGCGCGGATATCCTGCAGCACCTGCAGTTGCGCGATCCGATCTACAGCGTGCGTGGTTTCGCCCGCCCGAATCTCTCGCTCAACATCACGCATTGCGAGAAGGCAAAATTAAAATACGACCGGCTTAAGGACATCATCACTCATTGGAAGACCGGCATCATCTACTGCGCCACGCGGAAAAAAGTAGAACTTGTCACCGCCCAGCTTGATGAGTGGCGCGTCAAAGCCATCGCCTACCACGGCGGGCTCGATGACAAGGAGCGCGAGCTGGCGCAGAACAAGTTTCTTCAGCGCAAATCCCACATCGCTGTGGCCACAAACGCCTTCGGCATGGGCATCGACCGCAGTGATGTGCGTTTCGTCGTGCATTTCGACGTGCCCGGCAGCGTCGAGGCCTACTATCAGGAAGCGGGCCGCGCGGGACGCGACGGCGAACCGGCGCACTGCGAGCTGTTCTTCAACTACGCTGATACCAAGACACAGGAGTTTTTCATCGAGGGCGGCAATCCCTCCTTCGAGACCATCCGCGACATTTACCAGGCTCTGCTCAATCAGGCCGACAACGCGCACGAGGTTCAGGCCACTATCGACGACATTGCAGACATCGCGGGAGTAAAAAACACAATGGCGGTGAGCAGCACCCTGAGCATGTTCGGACGCCAACAGATCATTGAACGATTTGACATCCCCGGCAAACGGATGCGCGGCACACGACTGCTTCAGCCCGACATGCTCGCGCGCGATCTGAAGATCGATCGTGCGGCGCTTGCGGAGAAGGATCGGCGCGACCGCGGGAAGCTGAAATCGATGATCGAACTCTGCTACGCGGCCAAGTGCCGCCAACAGATGATCTTGGAATATTTTGGCGAGGAGGACGCGGCGCCCTGCGGCAACTGCGACGTCTGCAAGCGTGGCAGCGTCACCGTCAGCGCGCGCCTCGGCACTTCGCCGGAGGTCGATATGCTGCGCAAGGCCTTGAGCGGCGTCGCCCGCATGTGCCGCAAGGAACCGGACGGTGCCTGGGTGCCTCGCTTCGGCAAGGGCCGCATCATCGCTATGCTGCTCGGCAGCAAATCTCGCGAAGTTGTGGACGCTGGGCTTGATCAATTGACGACCTATGGCTTGCTCAAAAGCACCGGCAACGCCGGAATTCACCAGCTTTTCAAAGAGATGGAGCGCCTCGGTTTCATTGAGACAGTGACGGAGGAAAACTATCCACTGGTCCGCATCACGGACGCTGGTGCTGAAATCATGCGCAAGGGCGGCAGCGTGAAAATGCAATGGCCCGATGCCGGCCCGGTCGCGAAGACAACGAAGCGGAGTGCCAAATCAACCACTGGTGCCAGGGAGATGCCCACTGCGGAACTTGGCTTTGATGAGGCCTTGTTCGAGAAGCTCAAAAAGAAACGCCTGGAGATCGCCCAGCGCGAGAGCGTTCCCGCTTATGTCATTTTCCACAACACCACGCTGGAATTTCTCACGCGATTGAAACCCGTCTCGGTCGAGGAGGGTAAGGACATTCGCGGCATCGGCCAAGCCAAGGCCGATAAGTATCTCGCCGAGTTTATTGAAGTGATTGAGGATCATCGGTAACACAGTGCCTCCGGCCTGTGTGTCGCCCGGCGCTACTAGCCCGGGCTCACCGTCCTGGAACCGAGCATAGTGACCCGCGGGGGACCGTCGGACTACACACAGGCCTGAGGCGCTGTGCCACGCACGAGCAAACTAAAGTTTGAACTCCAGCGAATTCGGCTGCATTCCAACTGTTCCAACCATGACCTCCGGACCCATCTCCCAGAAGCTCTTCGCCCTCGCCAAGCAATACATCCCGGGCGGCGTGAATTCGCCGGTGCGCGCGTTCCGCAACGTCGGCGGTGAACCCTTTTTCGTGCGCCGCGCCAAGGGTTGCCGCATCTGGGACGTGGACGACCGCGCACTGATCGACTACGTCGGCACCTGGGGTCCCGCGATCCTCGGTCATGCGCCGCAGTGCGTCATCGAAGCCGTGCAAAATGCAGTGAAAGACGGCGTCAGCTTCGGCATTCCCAACATCCACGAAGTCGAGATGGCCAAGCTCATCGTCGAATGGGTGCCCAGCGTGGAGAAAGTTCGAATGGTCAACAGCGGCACGGAAGCGACAATGAGCTGCGTCCGTCTCGCCCGCGGCTTCACCAAACGTGACCGCATTGTGAAGTTCGACGGCTGTTATCACGGCCATGTGGATGCGCTGCTCGTCGCCGCGGGCAGCGGCGCGCTGACCCATGGCAGACCGGACAGCGCTGGAATTCCCGCGAGCTATGCGAAACTCACTACGGTGCTGCCTTATAACGATGTCGCTGCATTGGAAGAATGTTTTGCGAAAGATGGAGATCAGATCGCCGCAGTCATCGTCGAGAGCTATCCCGCGAACGCCGGACTCATCCTGCCTCAGCCGGGTTATTTGCAGAAGCTCCGCGAGATCACGCATAAGCACGGAGCACTGCTCATCTTCGACGAAGTCATGACCGGCTTCCGAGTCGCCAAGGGCGGCGTGCAGGAAATTGAGAACATCACGCCCGATCTTACCGCGCTGGGCAAAGTCATCGGTGGTGGCCTGCCGGTCGGCGCGTTCGGCGGTCGCGCCGACATCATGGACTATCTCGCGCCCGATGGTCCCGTTTATCAAGCTGGCACGCTGAGCGGCAATCCGCTGGCGATGGCTGCCGGACTCGCGCAACTCCATGAGATGGAAAAGCAACACGGCTGGCGCAAGCTCGAAGAACTCGGCGCGATCATGGAGGATGCCGTGCTGGAAATTCTCAAGCAGACGGGCCGCAACTATCAGTGGTATCGCACCGGCAGCATGTTCTGCCTATTCTTCACCGAGATACCGGTGCACAATCTCACCGACGCCAAGACCAGCGATCTCGTAGCATTCAGAAAGGTCTTCCTCTACTGCCTCGACCACGGAGTTTACTTTGCTCCGTCGCAGTTCGAGACCGGCTTCATCAGTCTGGCCCACAGCCACGAGGATCTCGCGAAAACCGCCGAGGTGGTTCAAGCGGCGTTGCGTCGTATTTGATCGAAATTCTAAAAATAGAAGGAGCGCAAGTGTGTCGTGAGACCGCCGCCCATTTTTTCGGTCTGCCGCGTTGCAAGAAAGTTTGGCGAGAGGTTTCACCATACTCGCGCTCCTTCTCCTTTTGGGTCGCGAAGTTCGCCGTGGTTTCCACGGATCTTCCGGCCAGTTACTCTGTGCTGCGTATGTGGACCACATAGGCGACTCCCCATTCTCACCTATAAGAAGATACTGTCTAAAAACCCGCCTACTGCGTTTTCCGGGTTTAACTGGGTAGCTTTCTCCAATCGATATCTTCGTAAACTCATCATTGACAGTCTTGACCCACCGGGTAGTTTGCCCGCCCTTTTCCCGAAAACCCGAGACATAGACGACCATGGCTAAAATTCTTGATTTGAGCGCCCAGACCCGCAGCGCATCCGGCTCCGTAGCGGTGCGCCGCCTCCGCAAGGCAGGTCGCATCCCCGCTGTTGTTTACGGCAAGAAGCACGAGAACAAAAATCTGGAACTGGATGGCAAGACTTTTTCCAAGCTGCTTCAAGCCAGTTCGTCGGACAACATCCTCGTGAACCTTAAAATTGAAGGCGAAGCCGCTGAATCACTCGCACTCGTTCAAGAGGTGCAGCACGATTATCTCCGCGGCGGAATCCTTCACGTGGATTTCCATGCGGTGGCCGCAGACGAAGAAATTCACGCAGGTGTCCCCGTCATCCTCAAGGGAGTGGAAATCGCAGAAAAGAAGGGCGGCATGCTCGAGCATATCCTCCACACGCTGGAAGTGCACTGCCTGCCGAAAGATTTGCCTGAGAAACTCATGCTCGACGTATCGTCGCTGGAATTGAACCACTCGAAGCACGTCAGCGACCTGACGCTGCCTGAAGGCGTCAAGACCAAGATGGACTCGCACGTTGTAGTCGCCGTCTTGAAGGAACCAAAAGTCGAGGAAGCGCCTGTGGTCGCAGTGGTTGCCGAAGGTGCCGCCGCCGCTCCCGCTGCTGGTGCAGCACCCGCAGGTGCCGCCGCCGCGCCCGCCGCCGGCGCCAAGGCTGCCGCGCCCGCCGCCGGTGCCAAGGCTGCCGCGCCGGAGAAAAAGAAATAAACTCCCGGCTGGGAAACCCTGAATGTGTCCGATCCTGTCTCTCCGCCCCTTGTGCCGCGCTTGATTGCGGGGTTGGGAAATCCGGGAAGAGAATACACGGACACACGTCACAACATAGGATTCATGGTCGTGGAAGCCCTCGCCAGTCAGTTGCACGCTCCTTGGACGCACGAGAAGCACTGGGACTGCGAATTGGCAAAGTTCGCTGGAGGCTGGTTGCTGAAGTCTCATACTTTCATGAACGCGAGTGGCGAGGCTGTCGCCGCCGTCTGCCATTTTTTCAAGATCGAGCCGCGGGAAGTGCTGGCAATTTATGATGATGTTGATCTGCCTCTCGGCGCGCTGCGCTTCCGCACCAGCGGTTCCGCGGCGGGACACAACGGCGTGCGCTCCCTCATTGACCATCTCGGTGGGGAGGAATTTTCACGACTCAAACTCGGCATCGCGCCCGGAGACGGCCGCCCCGCCGGAGAGCGGATGGTTGGTCATGTGCTGGGAAAATTTTCCGAGGCCGAGAAGCCGCGATTGCAGACCGTTATCGGTCGTGCGGTGGAAGCCGTTCAGACCGTGCTACGCACCAGCCTTGAATCCGCAATGAATCTTTACAACCGCAAAGAACAACCCAACAGCCAACCCAGTCAATAATATGAGCCGCAAATACGAAGCGATGATCGTCCTCGACACCAAGGGCAAAGAGGACAGCGTGGAAAATCTCATCAGCCAACTCAGCCGTGAATTCGAGCAGAGCGGAGCCCAACTCAAACAGGTCGACAATCTTGGGAAAAAGAAATTCCCCTACGCTCCCCGCCACGTCGAGTCTGGCTGGTATGTGAATTTCATGTTCGATGCCGAACCCGCCAGTGTGGACAAGCTCCAGGCCAAGTTCAAACTCAACGAGAACATCTACCAGCAGTATTACCAGCGGAGGCAAGACCGTCCGGCGCCAGTCCGCACACGCCTCCCGAAGTAAGAATTCGGTTTGATAAAAAAGCAGTCGCCAAATCGAGGCGGCTTCGCTAAGGTGGGAACACTATGGCATCGTTAAACAAAGTCATGCTCATCGGGAACCTCACCAAGGATCCCGAAGTCCGCTACACGCCCAAAGGCACCGCCGTGGCGGATTTACGCCTCGCGGTGAACCGCACCTACACCACCGACACTGGAGAAAAGCGTGAGGAGGTCACTTACGTGGACGTCACGCTCTGGGCCAAATCTGCGGAAATCGTCGGGCAGTATTTGCACAAAGGCTCGCCCATCTTTGTCGAAGGCCGTCTCCAAATGGATCAGTGGGATGACAAGGAGACCGGCAAGAAGCGCACCAAAATCAGCGTCGTGGGAGATCACTTCCAGTTTCTTGGTCGCCGCGAGGGTGGCGAAGGAAATTCTGGAGGGGATGAAGGAACTTCCGTGCGCTCCTTCCAACGCCCCGCTCAACGCGCCCAGCCCGCCAGACAACAGCCTTCCTCCGAAGAGCCTGGCGAAGGTCCCATCACCGATGGCATGGAGGACGACAATATCCCGTTCTGATCGCCTGCGACGTAGGCGTTTAGAGCCTATTTAAAAAAGACGTAGCCGCATCTCGTAAGAGTGCGGGAAGAAGCCACGGCAGCCAACGAAGTCTGCCTATTACCCGCGTTTTCGCTTCGCGGCTGCAGGGAGAGCTTCCCTATTTCCCGCGTTCTTACGAACGCGGCTGCGAAATTATTTAAGCCGCTCGGGCGCAGCCCGCAGTTCATTCTGGAGCCAGCTCCGACGGCCTCGCTTTTGACAATGAAGGCCGCCTCGTCACGGGCAACTTCGGCGATGGCGTGCTCTCCCGCATGACCCTCGATGAAAACGGCAAGGTAGTGAAGCAGGAGGTCATCAGCCGCAAGCTCTCGTGCGTGCTGAACATCGTGCATGGCGGACGTGAGGTCGTGGATGCCATTTGCACGCATCCGGGCATCGCGGCGGTGAGCTTTGTCGGCTCATCGCGCATCGCGAAGCATGT
>VFKE01000007.1 GCA_009885695.1 Verrucomicrobiota bacterium
GCGATCTCATCGGCAGTCTTGAATCCCACCCCGTGAATGTCCACAGCCAGACGATACGGATTCTGCTTGAGCACCTTGATCGCGTCCTCGCCGTAGGTCTTGTGAATACGCAGCGCACGTGCGGTGCTGATGCCTCGTTCGTGCAGGAAAACCATGATCTCGTGAACGCACTTCTGTTTCATCCAGGATTCGCGGATTTCCTGCCGCCGCTTTTTGCCAATGCCCTCAACCTCTTCGAGTCGCGCGGAAGTGTGCTCGATGATTTCGAAAACCTGCACGCCAAATTTATCGACGATTCGCTTGGCATACTTGGGCCCGATGCCGTCGATCAAGCCGCTGCCGAGGTAACGCGTCAATCCATCCAGAGATTCAGGAGGCGACAGCCTGAGTGCATCAGCCTTGAACTGCCGGCCGTATTCGGCGTTTTGCACCCAGATGCCACTGGCCTCAATGCGTTCGCCCGCGACCACACGTGGTGTCTTGCCGAGCAAAGTGATGATCTCGCCGCCCTTCTCAGGTCTAACTTTGAGCACACAGGCGCCGCTCTCCTCCGTGTGATAAGTCACGCGCTCCACGATACCGCGGAGCGTGGCTGGATTTTTATGGCCATGCGAAGATGCAGACACAGCCAGAGCATAGGCGATGGTGAATGAACCGCGCAAGAAGTGAAAATATCCGCGCCAAACATATGGAGTTTCGCGCAATTGCATGACGGGTGGAAGCGACGCCATCGTCGCTCAGGCCGGTGACGGCGACGCCATCGTCGCCATGACATCCCTCGATGCGAGGCGCGTCCAACACCGGACAAAGCGGCGGGGGCGCCGCTTCAACAACTCTGTGTCTGTCTTCCAAATGTGCGTAGCATAATCGTTTCGACATTGCGGAATGACCGCCTCGTGGAATGATTCGTGCTCCACCGTGACCGCCTCCCCGCGCAACCGGAGCATTTGGCTGCAACGACAGGCATGCCGTGCTGCTCGACTGGCAAATAACGAAGGACTATGCAGACAGCCCGATCCGCCAAGCTTCACTGGGCCAAGAAAATTCCGCCAAAAATTGACCTGCAAGGTTGCAATCCCTGATTGCCCGCTCCCGACCTTCGGCTAGGGTGCGCCAATGAATCTTCTAGCAACCATTCCAGCATTCGACTTTACCTGGATCAGCAGCCCCGAGGCGTGGATTGCGCTGCTCACCCTGAGCGTGCTCGAGATCGTGCTCGGTATCGACAATATCGTATTCATCAGCATCCTGGTGGACAAACTGCCGAAGGAACAGCAGGCCCGGGGACGAATGATGGGACTGGCGATGGCCATGTTGACGCGCATCGCGCTGCTCTTTTCCATCACCTGGGTGATGTCGTTGAAGAACACACTCTTCACCACGTTCAACGTGCCCATTTCCGGCAAGGATCTCATTCTCATCATCGGTGGACTGTTCCTCCTCTTCAAGGCAACGCACGAGATCCACGATAAAATCGAAGGCGATCCCGAGGGCGATGTGGCCGACAGCGCCCCGAAGGGAGCCTCGTTCAGCAAGATCCTCATCCAGATCGCGCTGCTGGACATCGTCTTTTCGCTCGACTCCGTGATCACTGCAGTCGGCATGGTGGAATGGGTTTCGGTGATGATCATCGCCGTGATTATCGCGGTAATATTCATGATGGTCTTCAGCGGCGCCATCAGCCGCTTCATCAACCATCATCCGACGGTGAAAATTCTGGCCCTCAGCTTCCTGCTCCTGATTGGGACCGCACTGATCGCCGACGGACTCCACTTCCACATTCCAAAAGGCTACATTTATTTCGCGATGGCCTTCTCCGTGCTGGTGGAAGGACTGAATATCCGGGCTGGGAAAAAGAAGCGGCAAAAAGCTGTCCCCAAGGATGAAGTCCGGGCCATCCAGCCGTGAATCGTTCGACAAGCGTCATCAATGTGGCTTTGCGCAGTGATGACCATGTTGGTCAGGCGTCTTTTTGGAATTCTTCATAACATTTTTGGCAAAGAGCAAACGCCTCGCTATTCTCCCAATAACGATTTCCGATTTCTATTCTCTTGCTACAAACACAACAGTGATCGTGATCCTACATGCCCGGATCCGCCGGATAATCCATGAGCCATCATGCGCCCCGAAGGAGGCGCGAAAAAATGGCCGTATTTCTCGAGTTTTTACCGGAGCGCATATCCTGCGTGCTGTAAACCGGTGGTTCCGCTTGTTCCTCGCTGCACCACCGGCTATGTTGTATGCTCTTTTCAGGAGCGTGAATCACGGCGAATGCCGGACGGGCTTCGAGACTTGCAAGGCCGTTTTATCCATCGCTCTACTTCTGCGTCAGCCGGATTTTTGCCACCAGGGCCCGATGATCGCTGCCGTCATAGTAGTCGGGTGTGTCGTAGATGTGGCTGCCAGGGCGATCCATGTATTTGCTTAGTGTGCGCGTGAAAAAAACATAGTCCAATCGCGAGTACACGTCGGCGAGCTGCCAGTAGTGCGTCCAGGTTTCCTTGCGTGAATCACGCAGGTGCAACTCGAAAAGACCGCCAGGAGGCTTGGGTTCGCCAATGATGTCTGCGATTGCGGCTTCATTCCGGTGTTCGTTGAAGTCGCCGTAGATCACGATTTTTTCCTCCGGGTTGGCGTCAATCAACTTGTCCAGATGCGCCCGCAGCAGGCGGGCCTCATTGCGGCGCATGAGGCTTTCATCGGCCTCGGGAATGGCGCGCTTCGATTTCAAATGCACGCCGACGAATCGCACATCCAGTCCGGGCCGCAGACGCAGTGTGGCATCGAGAAAACCGCGCTGCACAGGGAAGGTGAGGTCGCCGATCTGATATTTCAGATCCCTCTGAGAGTTGCGCGCAATGATGGGAAGGCGCGTGAGCAGGCCGAGCCGGCGCGAGGCATCGCCGCCGTGGCTGTATTCAAAATTGGGCAGGTCGAGCCCGGCTTCCTTCAATCGCCGCTGGAGGTCCAATAAATCTTTTTCCTGGCCGATTTCCGAGACTCCGAGCGCGTCCGGTTTGATGTCAGTGATGAATTTTAATACGGCAGCGATTTCCTTTTCCGGTTTTGGCACGTCAGGCGTGCGAGTTCCCTTGAGGGAACGCTCCATGCCGAGATAGTTTTTTATGTTGTAGGCGCAAAACGTGACGCTTTCGCGCTCCGCCGACGAAAGCGTGGAAAGGAGCAGCACCCACAGCGCTGCTGGATAAAATAAAAACCGCTTCATATGGCCAGCAGGCTACAAGAAGCGGCGTGGGAAGACGAGGATAAATTCAGTCCACTTTGGAAGGGGTGGCTGGCACCTGCTTTTCCGCTTGTGTCTCGGCTGCATTCGGAGTCTCGATGCGCTTTTCTGGCGCCTTATAGGAGTCGTCCGCCGCACTGTTCAGCTCGGATTCAAATTCTTCCTTGGCCTTGCGAAACTCGCCCATGCTGCGCCCCAGACTGCGGGCGAAGACGGGTAATTTTTTTGCGCCGAAAAGAACCAGCACCAGGATGCTGATGACGATCATGTCGGGCCCGCTGGGCAGACCGAATGCGAGAAGGGGATTCATGGTTTCAATCATAGAACAACTACGATGAAGTTCAATGATATCTTTCAAGGCGCTGTCGCGCGTGAATGGTCTGAATCACCGGTGCCAGATCAGCCATGTCATCCATGGCCTGCTGGAAACGTCATCCGCACTGTGACCTCGCGCGGACCAGGAGCGCACGAATGATGGTCTTGCAGTCGGAGGACGTTCGATGGATTCCAGGTCTGGTAATGCGTAATCACAAAACTGGCTTAGGCGGCCTTCTTGGTCGATTTGGCCGCGGGAGCGCTTCGCTTGCGTGGTGCAGCTTTGGCGACCGGCTTGGTTTCGGTGATAGTAGGAGCGGCTTCGGCCATCCAAGTTCCGAGGGGCAGCCAGTCATGGCTGTTGACTGAGCGCACGTAGTCGTGATCCACGAGGACGCTGCGCTGGCGGAAGCTGGCGAGTTCAGCCGCGGTGAAAGCGCCAAATTCGACGAAGTTACGACTGATGATGAAGAGGTTTTGGGTGTTTTTTTTTAATGTGTTTCAGGTAGGGTGATTGGGTATATTTCGATGTGTCAGATGAGTCCGGATCGAAGGGGGCGGAGAGGCTGCCTCACGTCCGGAACGATGGCAAGCGACAATCATGCCATATTGAGGCTGAAAAGGGATTTTATTACAAATCAGGCCCAAATCCCCCGTCTTTTATCCGGCACACTGGACAAGTGTTCCTGGCTCCCCATCATGCGGGGGCATGCTGACCCGGATGACTGTGCGCGACTTTCGCTGTCTTGCTTCCGTGGAAGTGGAGCCTCACCCGCGACTGACTTTTGTCGTGGGGCGCAATGCCCAGGGCAAGACCTCGCTTCTGGAGGCGGTGTGTGTGCTGATGCGGCTGCAATCACCGCGCACCTCGACGCGGTCGGACTGGCTGCGCTTTGGGGCGGAGTCCTGCTTGATTGAAGGGGTGTGGGAACAACATCTTTTGCGGCATGCGCAGACGAAATCGTCGCGTCGTCTTGCCGTGAATGGAGCGGTCTGCAGCCGGGCTGCGGAATATCTCTCGGCTTCGGCGCTGGTGGTATGGCTGGACCATGCGGACATGAACCTCGCGCGCGGCGGAGCGGAGCACCGTCGGAGGCACCTGGACTTCACGGCGGCGCAATTGTTTCCGGAATACCTGACGGCGCTCCGGCAATACGACCGAGCGCTGCGGGCGCGAAATTTTTTACTTAAACGAGATATAAATATTTCCTGGAGGCAGGTGGATGCGCATGGTGTCATTATGGATAAAAATTCCGCCATCATCGTGCGCTGCCGCCGGGAGCTGGTGCGCCGGATACAGCCGTGGATCGCAGATGCCCAGTTAAAACTGAGCGGGGCGGCGGAGGCGGCATCGGCGGTATACGCACCGGGATTCGAGGGTGATAGTCTTCTGGCTGCGCTGGAAAATATGCGTGATGCCGAGTCGCGCACGCGACAAACTGCGGTGGGGACGCACCGTGACGATCTGCTGCTGTCCGTGGGCGGGCGTGATGCCGGCGCTTTTGCCTCGGAAGGGCAGCAGCGAACTTTGTGCCTGGCTCTGAAGCTGGCTCAGGCCCGGGTGCTGGAGGAGGAGAAGGGAGTGGCGCCCCTGCTGCTGCTGGATGACGTTTTCGGCGAGCTGGATCCGGAACGGCGCCAGGCACTGCTCGACTATCTGCCGCGGGGATCTCAAAAAATCGTCACCACGACTGCTCTCCATTGGATGACGGATGAATCCTCAGACGCCTCCATCCTGAGGGTCGAGGACGGGAACGTGCGGTCGGTCGACTGATGCGCGCGCAGCGCAGTCAGCGGAAGGTAATGGCAACAGTGAGAGAAAAAATGTTTGCCCCTCAAAATATAAAAATGACCGGTAAACCCTGAAATCAGACAATTGATATTCAGTGGAATAACAAAGCAGTATCCGAGCCAATTGATTGTATTATTGTGTGAAATCTTTCCATGGAATCTTTCCCTTGACGTGATTTCCCCTGCTTCCTAGCATACCACCCGTCAGGTCAGCCTCGGCAGTGTGTCGGTTTTGGTTCTTGGAAATAGGGATTTTTTGCCGCTCTCACACTGTCGGTTGCACTCGCATTTCTCTTTTTTTAACCACAAAAACTAATTTTTACATTCCATGTTCGGACGACTTTTTGGATGGGTATCCAATGATATTGGCATCGATCTCGGCACTGCAAACACCCTTGTTTACGTCAAGGATCACGGCATCGTTTTACGCGAGCCGTCGGTCGTGGCCGTGAAGCACGCCACGAACGAAGTCGTGGCCGTGGGTGATGACGCCAAGCGGATGCTCGGGCGCACGCCGGGAAACATCACCGCCATCCGCCCGCTCAAGGACGGTGTCATCGCGGACTTCCGCATCACCGAAGTGATGCTGCGGCATTTCATCCGCAAAGTACACAACCGCCGCACGTTCGTGCGTCCTCGCGTGGTCATCGCGGTGCCATCCGGCATCACGGAAGTGGAGAAGCGCGCGGTGAAGGAGTCTGCGGAGCAGGCTGGTGCGCGGGAAGTTTTTCTGATTGAGGAACCCATGGCGGCGGCCATCGGTGTGGGCCTGCCGGTGCAGGAAGCCGCGGGCAACATGATTGTTGATATCGGCGGCGGCACCACGGAGGTGGCGATCATCTCGCTGAGCGGAATCGTTTACAGCCGCAGTGTGCGGGTCGCGGGTGATGAACTGGATGAGGCGATCATCAATTACATGAAGCGCGCGTACAACCTGATGATTGGCGAGCGCACTGCGGAGGAGATTAAACTGCGCATCGGCTCGGCCTATCCCATGGGGAAGGAGACCACCATGGATGTGAAGGGGCGTGACATGGTGGCCGGCCTGCCGAAGACGATCACCATCACCAGCCAGGAAGTCCGCGAGGCGATGTTGGAGCCCTTGAACACAATCATCGATGCGGTGCGCACCACGCTGGAGCGTTGCCCCCCCGAACTCTCCGCGGATCTTGTTGACCGCGGCATCATGCTGGCCGGTGGCGGCGCTCTCCTTCGCGGTCTTGACAAGTTACTTCAGGAGGAGACAGGCCTGCCAGTGCATGTGGCCGACGATCCTTTGAGCGCGGTTGCCGAGGGAGCTGGCCGCGTGCTTGGTGAGATTGAGTTCCTGCGAAAAGTGAGTACCTCAGACTAACGCCAGGCGGACTTCGTGGACTTGGCGAAATCCAAAGTTCGATGGAAAACCAGTCCTGTCCCGCCGGAGCTTTAACACGCATCCGCACCCATGAAAAAGACCAATGTGATCGCACTGCTGCTGTTCGTGGCGGCGCTCGCGGTCGTTTTTTTGCTCGACATCCCTGCCACCCGGGGCATCCAGACTTGGGTGATGCAGATACTCTCACCCTTTATTCGCGCGGGTGCGGTGACAGAATCGGAGGTCAAGCGTGCGGTGGAGAGTCCGCTCGATGCCGCGGCGCTGCGGGATGCCAACGAACGCCTGCAGCAGGAGGTTGAACGGCTGCGCATCATCGCCAAAAAATATGATGTGGTGCTCAATGAGAACAACAAGTTCCGCGCACTGCTCAGCTACAAGCAGCAATGGCCGCTCAATCTCATTTCGGCTCGCGTGCTGCGGCGTTCAGCCTCGAACTGGTGGACGACGCTCATCATCGACAAGGGTTCCATCGACGGCGTGGGGACCGATAGTCCGGTGATCACTGATGGCGGCTTGGTGGGCAAGACTGGCAAGGTGGCGCTGCACACCGCCGAGGTCATGCTGCTGACCGACGAGGAATGCCGCGTCTCCGCACGCATTGAAGGCACGCCCTCGCGCGGGATACTCAGCGGTGAGCGCGGTGCGCTGGACGTGCAGCCCGATCTACGCTTGCGCTTTCTTGACCGGACCGCCCGGATCGATGCCGGCGCAAAAATTTTCTCTACAGGTGATGGTGGGATTTTCCCAGCCGGCCTATTGTTGGGCACGGTGAAAAATATAGAGGCCAGAGACATCTCGGCTGAGGCAGTGGTGAATCCAGCCGTGAACTTTTCACTACTGGAAGATATTTTCATCGTGCAACCCGAACCCGCACCGGAGGTCGCGCCCAAATGACCGTGATTTATTACATGGTCGTGGGTCTGCTTCTCGCGTTGAGCTTCTGCGCGCAGGAGTTTGTTCCGATGTTTGAGTTTGCCCAGCAGGCGCGGGTGCTGCTGCCACCGGCCTTCTTTTTTTCCGCTGCCTTGTCGGTGTCATTTCCCGTGATGCTGGCGCTGGCCTTGTTCAGTGGCGTGATTTGGGATGCCCGGCATTTGCCGTATCGCCATGAAAAACAGAATGTCGCTGAATTTTCGGAAATGGCAGTGGTGGGCCCGGCCGTGGAGTTGCGGGCGCCGACGGGCGGTTCCCTGCGCATGGGGTACAATGCGATTCTGTTTGCCGCCCTGGGAACACTCATGCAAGGCATCCGCCCTCTGTTCAAACGAGGCCGCTGGGAGCTTCCGGTCATCATGGTCGGTCTTGCCACATTCGTGTGGTTGCTGCTAGAATATCTGTTGATGTCTTTCCTCCGCGGCAGATTTTATTTTCCACCCTTGATGTGGACCAAGCTCGTCACAGACGCGCTGCTGTCGACACTTGTCGCACCACTGCTGATCTTCACCCTTCACTCCCTGGCCCGCTGGCTCCGTTTCGAGCAGCCGCGCGAGGGTCTTACCTTCCGCTTCCATGGTGGTTAAATACCGGGTTCGACTTTACCTGATCACGCTGCTGCTGCTTGCTGGCTTCGTTGTGCTCGCGCAGCGCATGTGGAATCTTACGGTGGAGCGCCATGAGGAGTTCAAAAATAAAATCCATGGCACCAAGACCCTGCGGGCTCGAGTGCCCGGTTCTCGCGGCGAGATCAAGGACAGACGCGGCGATACGCTGGTGGCGAACAGGCCATCCTTCGAAGTGCGCATCAATCTCAAAATGCTGGTGGACGAATACCGCAGTCAGGTAAGGGAGGATAATAAGCGAATTACCGAAGAAAATAAGCGCATCGCTGAGGAGAATAAGAAATTGCCCGACGGTGCCCAACTCCAGCCGAAACTCGAGAAGCGCGAGACTCCGTTGGTGGCCTATGAGTTTCTCGAGAAGGGTATCAAGCGAAGCAAGGATGAGATCGACATCGTGACCATCGTTAACGAGTCCGTGATCGAGTCACTCAACCAGATCGGGCTGGCCGCCCCGTTTAACGCCGAGCAGCTTAGGATCCAGTTCCGCACCAATCGCGGCGTGGTGCCCTGGGTCTACCGGCGCGATCTTACCTTTGAGGAGTTCAGCCAGTTTGCCGAGCACCGGCTGGGACTGCCGGGAGTGGCGGTCTCTGTTCGTCCGGTCAGGCAGTATATCTATGACGCACTGGCCTGCCACATCCTCGGTTATGTGAATCAGGCCGATGAAAAGCGGGTGGACGACGCTGAGAAAAAGGGATGGGATTTCTTTGTGCCGGATGATTACGGTGTCGTCGGCGTGGAGAAATCGTTTGATGGAGAGCTGCGTGGGCGGGCCGGCGCGCAGACGATGCTTCAGGATGAGAAGGGGCATATTGTGAACATGCTCGACTATCAGGAACCGCGACGGGGGAATGACATCTGGCTCACCCTGGACGCGCGCATCCAATACATCGCGGAGCGAGCGTTGCGTGAGAGTCAGCCGGCCATCGGCCGCGGTGCTGTCGTCGTGCTTGATCCAGCGAACGGTGACGTGATTGCCATGGCTTCCGTTCCGTCCTACAATCCGAACAAGTTCATTCCGGCGATCAGCAAGGACGACTTCGCCGCCTACATGCAGAACGCGGTCAATCCGCTCTACAACCGGGCGGTGCATGCTTACGCGCCCGGCTCGACCTACAAGGTCATGGTTGCTTTTGCCGGGATTCTTGCGGGCTGCGAGAAGCATCACTTCAACTGTTCTGGCGGCGTTCAATATGGCAACAAATTCATGAAGTGCTGGATCGCCGAGAAGGGCGGCTCGCATGGCACGCTGGGTCTGAGCGATGCCCTGAAGGCCTCCTGCAACTGTTTCTTCTACCAATACGGCAACCGCGCTTCGATCAATAACATTGAGAAGGCTGGCAGAATGTTCGGCCTCGGACAGAAGTCCGGCATCGAACTCAGCGATGAGGACGGCGGAGTGCTGCCCTCGCCGAAATGGCTCAAGGCGCACCGCCCGCGGGAAACCTGGCCCACGGGAAACAACGCTTACACAGCCAACACCTCCATCGGTCAGGGGGATGTGGCTGCCAGCCCCTTGCAAATGGCCGGTATCGCCGCCGCAGTGGGAAACGGTGGAACCTGCTACAAGCCGCACCTGCTCAAGAAAGTGATGGATGGCAATGAATTGGTGCGCGAGCAGCAACCGGAGATCAGGGGTAACTTCGCAGATTCTGGCCTCACACCGCAGAAACTCGAACTTGTGCGCAAAGGTATGTGGAAGGTCGTTAATGAAGACGGTGGCACCGCAAAAGCCTCACGCATCCCCGGTGTCGAAGTTGCCGGCAAGACCGGCACCGCCCAGTTCTGGCGCCTTGAAACCCATCGGGACGGCAGCGTCAGCTCGGAAAAGGACAATCACACCCTATTCATCTGTTTCGCCCCGTATGTGAAACCGAAGTATGCCATCTGCATTTTTCTTCAGGGAGGAAAGTCGGGTGGCGGATGTTCAGCACCGATCGCCAAGCGGGTCATGGAACAGGCGCTTGCGCTTGACCAGAATTACACCGTGAACCTCGCGCCCGTGAAGGAAGTCCCAGGCAACTTTAACCAGATCCAGCAGGTTTCCTTTGACGGTGTGGCGCCGGTTGCGCTTGCGCCGCACGAGCAGGACAACGATACCGGCAACGATGCCGACGTGCCGCGTCCGACAAGAGCTGACGCCGCGAAACCGCTGCCAGCAAATATCAAACATGACGCGGACGTGGAAGGTTCCCGTGCGATCAATAATAAACAACAACCCCGACGCGCAGGCCAGATCCAGGCACCCGCCAACCAGGATAGCGGTCTGCGCCGAATATTTGGACGCTTCCTCGGGCGCTGAAACATTTCAATCATCAACCAGCTACACAAGATAATTTTATGGCATTGCAATTTGTAAAAAGAATCAAGGAACTGCTTAGCGGAAAAAAAGACATTAACAGTGGAACACGCATCATCATCAACTGCGAGAGACTGGAAAACCGTGTCGCCCTGCTTGAAAACGGGGTGCTTGAGGAATACTCCATCGAGCGTGTTGGAGCCGCCCACCTCGTGGGCAGCGTCTTCAAAGGACGGATCAGGAACATCGAGCAGGGACTCAAGGCCATGTTCGTGGATATTGGTCTGGAGAAAAATGCCTTCCTCCATTTCTGGGACGCGATTCCAGCCGCGCTCGACGCCGGCTTGGAAGAAGTCAACCGCGGCGGCGTACGGAAAAAGCAGAAGATGATCACCGCCAAGGACATTCCCACCCTCTATCCCATTGGTTCCGAAATCATGGTCCAGGTTTCCAAAGGACCGGTGGGCAACAAAGGGCCTCGTGTCAGCACCAATATTTCCCTCGCCGGCCGCCTCTTGGTGCTCATGCCGCTGAATGACTCCTGCGGCATCTCACGCAAAATTGACGATCCCAAGGAGCGCGCCCGCCTCCGTGCCATCATCGAGAAGCTCAGCCTTCCGGAAGGCGTTGGTCTCATCATGCGCACCGAGGCCCAGGGCAAGCGCGCCCGCCATATCATTCGCGACCTCAGCATCCTTCTGGAACAATGGCGCGATATTGTCGGGGTGCGCGACACCAAGAGCGCACCCGTGTGCTGCTTCCAGGAGCCCGATGTCATGGAGCGCACCGTGCGCGATTTCCTCACCGAGGAAGTGGACGAAGTCGTCTGCGATGACCATGCCACGGTGGTGCGCATGCAGGCGATGGCGGAGCAAATTTCCCGCCGCGCCCGCCGCCGCATCACCCACTTCACCGGACCCGGGGCGATCTTCGACCGCTACAACATCCAGCGGCAGATCGACACCGCCTTCTTCCGTCAGGTTTCACTGCCCTGCGGCGGTTACATCGTGATCGATCAAACCGAGGCCCTCGTCGCCATCGACGTCAACACCGGGCGCAACAAAGGTTCAGGAAACATGGACAAGGTGTTGTTCGAGACCAACATGGAAGCCGCGGCCGAGGTCGCGCGCCAGCTTCGCCTTCGGAACATGGGCGGACTCATCGTGGTCGATTTCATCGACATGAAGGCCCGCAAGGACCAACAGGCCGTTTACAAGACGATGTCGGATCACACCAAGCGCGACAAAGCCAAGACCCAGATCCTGCCCATCTCGCAGTTCGGCCTCATGGAGATGACACGCCAGCGCCTCAATGAAAGCCTGAGCGACGCCCTCTTCGAGCCATGCCCGCAGTGCAAGGGTCACGGACAGATCAAGACGCCGCTTACCATGAGTGTGGAACTCCAGCGCCGCCTCAGTTCAGTGCTGCCACGTCTCCCGGAAAACCAGCGTGATGTGCTTATTGTCATTCATCCCGATGTCATGCAGCGACTGCGCAACGAGGATGACCAGATCCTCGTGGATCTGGAACGGAAACACCTGGCAAAGCTCACCTTCCGCACGGATCCCACCAGCCACCGTGAACAGGTGATCATTGCCAGTGCCAGCACAGGCGAGGAGATCAAACTCTGAGCGCCGACGGAGAATTTAGAGTGGTTTAAATATATGCGTAGCCGCATCTCGTGAGAGTGCGGGAAAATTCACGGCACCCAAAGAAGCATGCATATCTCCCGCTTTCTCACGAACGCGGCTACGTCGTTTTGAAATGTTCCAACCTGCCCGGCCTGCAAATTTTTGCAGGCTCGGTGATGCAGCGGCAGCGAAAGTTTACGGCAACCCCAGTCGCATGTCTGACGTAAATAAAATAGCTTATGAAAATTACCGTCCGAAAATCCAACGACCGCGGCCACGCTAATCACGGCTGGCTGGACTCGCGTTTCACGTTCAGCTTTGCCGATTATCATGATCCGAAGCACATGCACTTCCGGAGTCTGCGGGTGATCAACGAAGATAAAATTGCGCCTGGCGGCGGCTTTCCGATGCATCCGCACCGCGACATGGAAATCTTCAGCTACGTTCTTGAAGGAGCGCTGGAGCACAAGGACAGCATGGGGAACGGCAGCGTGCTCCGACCGGGACAAATCCAGCTCATGAGCACAGGCAGCGGAGTTATGCACAGCGAATTCAATCCGCACAAGAATCAGGCGACTCACATGCTGCAAATCTGGCTGCTGCCGGACAGAAAAAATCTGCCGCCCAGCTACACAGAGTGGCACCCTGATCCCGCGCGCGAAGGTGATGCCAGAGTGCTGGTGATCTCGCGCGACGGCCGCGAAGGATCCGCCACCATCAACTCGGATGCCAGCATCTGCCGGATTCGCTTGGCTGCCGGATCGTCCGTAACGCATGATCTCGCACAAGGACGTGGCGGCTGGTTGCAGGTCATGCGCGGAGCCATGTCAATCAACGGCACCGTGCTTGCCTCCGGTGATGCGGCATGCACGGGAGACGCCGGCTTGCTCACGATCACCTCTGATGTGGACGCGGAAGCGTTGTTGTTTGATCTTGGTTGAAATGAGCCGCTTTTCGGTTTAGAACTTTCCTCACCATGAAACTGACCGGCCTTATCAAACTGAAATTCATTCCTGCATCCACGGACATTGGCCTGCTGGTGCTGCGAGTCTGGCTTGGCTTCTCGATGCTGCTCATCCACGGCTTTGGAAAAATTCAAAACTTCAGCGGCACGCTGGCCATGTTCAAAGACAACCTCGGCATTCCTGCTCCCCTGGGTATTTGCGCGATTCTTGCGGAAACTGTGTGTTCTTTGCTCCTGATTCTGGGGGTGGCCACGCGGCCTGCGGCGCTCTTTCTGGCCGTGACCATGGGCGTGGCCTTCGCAAAGGTTCACCAGATGGTGCTGATTGCGCCTCAAGGCACACCAACCGGCGAACTCGCCTTCATTTACCTTGGTGGATTTATCGTCCTCTTTCTCGCTGGTGCTGGCCGGTTTTCAGCGGACGAGAAACTCTGAGGCCAGGTCATTATCACCAGAGCGGTTTAAATGATGTCGCAGTTCGTGAGAACGCGGGAAAGAATGAATACTTTGTTGGCTGCCGTGGCTTTTTCCCGCACTTTCGCTTCGCGGCTGCGCAACACGAGATGCGGCTACGTCTTTTTTAAAAATGCTCTTGCCACCGCCGTTAGCTGGGGATTCAGTTCTTCTTGGCTGCTGGTTCCTCGTTGCTGCCCGCTTGCTTGGTTCTGGCCTGTGCCTGCTGCCGACGAACTTCCCTCATGTGGCGATAGCCGACTAGTTTTTGGTGTTGCTCATCCCAGAGCCGCAGAACCAGTGACTTGAGGCTGACGCGAACGGTGATGGGCTTCACCATTTGAAAGACTGGATGCGAATTGTGGCAGCGCTCGAGATTGTAGTTAGGGATCCGCGAACTGAGGTGGTGGACGTGATGATATCCGATGTTCCCTGAGAACCACTGAAGGATGCGCGGGAGCTTGTAAAAGGAGCTGCCCTGAAGCGCAGCGGCGGTGTAGTCCCATTCCTCATGTTTTTCCCAATAGGCGTCCTCAAACTGATGCTGGATGTAGAACATCCAGATGCCAAGGGCGCCCGCCACGGCTGTGACGATCAGCTGGATGAAGAGATAATTCAGGGGGCCGAATATCCAGCCGAGTCCGAGAACCATCCCCGCAATTGCAAGATTCATAAACCAGACCGAGTTTCGTTCTCGAACATCGGCTTTGCTCTTGGGAAAACGCTGCACGATCAAAAAGAGAAAGAGCGGAGCAATGACGAACAGGATGAATGGATTGCGCTCCATCTTGTAAGTAAATCGCTTCCATGGCGATGACTCGATGTACTCCTGCACGGTCATGGTCCAGATGTCTCCCACTCCCCGGCGGTCAAGATCGCCGGTGGAAGCATGATGGAGCGAGTGCTCCCAGCGCCAGTGATAATAGGGCGTGAATGTGAGCACGCCGGTGATAAAACCGGTGATGTCATTGGCCCTCTGGGACTTGAAAAACGAACCGTGTCCGCAGTCGTGAAATATGATGAACGCACGCACCAGCAGCGCACCGGCGAGGGCAGCAAGCGGCACCACCAGCCACCAAGATACCGCCATGCTCAGATACATGAGATACCACAGGAAAATGTAAGGGGCAATGGTGTTGACCATTTGCCAGATCGCCCGCGGCAATGAGGACTTCTGATATTCAGCGACGATTTTTTTCCATTCGGAAACGCTTGGAAGCGGAAACTTTGCTTCCGGGCTGGCTGTTTCTGACGCCATGGAGGCGACCGGTGCGGACTGCGAATGTGTAGCCATCATTGGGCAATGGTTAAGTCAGGATTGAGGGCTCCGCAAGGCTCCAAATGGTGTGTTCGACTTCTTTATTTTCTCTACTGGGAAGTGTTGCGGGAGCAGACGTCCAAACCTTGCTTGATTGAGCGGCATTTTTGACTGAGATGTCATGCGCGGACCCCGCGCTGTTCAAGTTTCCATTCACAATCATGTCAGACACCATCACCTGTCCAAAATGCAAATATGTGTTTCAACTCTCGGATGCCATGACGCATTCGCTGCGGGAGGGTTTTCAGAAAGAATACACTGAGAAGCGCAACACGCTCGAGCAGGAAGTTGCCAAACAACGCGGCGAAGTGGAAAAACAACGGACGGCGAACGAAGTGGCGCGGCGGGAATTGGAGTCACAGGTGCTGCAGCGGCTGGGAGCGGAGCGGGAAAAATTGAAAGCTGCCATGAAGCTGGAGGCGGCGGAGACCGTCGGTGTGGAATTGCGCGATTTGCGGGTGCAGCTTGAGGAGAAGAGGAAATCGCTCGACGAGGCGCAGAAAATGGAACTGGCGTTGCTCAAACAGAAGCGTGAGCTGGAAGATCGCGCGAAAGCGCAAGAGTTGGAGATCGAGCGCAAGCTGGCGGAAGAGCGATCAAAAATTCAGGAGACAGCGCGGCGTCAGGCGCATGAGGAAGAACAGTTGCGCTTCGCGGAAAAGGAAAAGCAGATCGATGGTTTGCGGACACAGATCGAAGTATTAAAACAGAAAGCGGAGCAGGGCTCACAGCAAACGCAGGGTGAAGTTCAGGAAATGCAGCTGGAGGAATCACTCCGGCAGATGTTTCCCTTCGATGAGATCGCGCCTGTACCCACGGGAGCGCGCGGCGCGGACATGCTGCAAAAAGTGCGCGGCTTGAACGGCCAGGTTTGCGGCACGATCATCTGGGAGAGCAAGCGAACGCGCGCCTGGTCGAAGCTCTGGCTGGATAAACTCAAAGAAGACCAGCGTGCCCAGGGTGCGGAACTGGCGATCCTGGTGAGCCAGGCATTGCCCGACGACATGACGACGTTCTCCCAGATCGAAGGCGTGTGGGTTTGCAGTTACGCGCTGGCTCTACCGCTGGCGGCGGCGCTGCGGCAGCAGTTGAGCGCGGTCGCTGCGACCCGTCGGGCAGAGTCCGGCAAGGGCGAAAAAATGGAGGCGCTTTATCAGTATGTTTCCAGCGCCGCCTTCCAGCAGCAGGTGGAGAGCATTTCCAAGGCGTTTCTGGAGATGCAGAAAGATTTATCGGGTGAACGGGCGGCCATGGAACGTCTCTGGAACAAGCGGGAGAAGCAGATCCAGCGCATTCTTCAGGGCAACGCCGCGCTCTACGGCAGCATCGAAGGTATCGTGGGGCATCTGACACTGCCAGTCGGGACGCTGGAGCTGGACGGCGGCTCGGAAGATCAGTGAGTGCGCAAGCCGCGCCGACGGAGGATAAAGATCACGCCCGTGATCGTAATCAGCAGCGCACCGGAGGGTTCCGGCACGGGCGCGTAAGAAGGGAATGATTCCTTCTGCGTGGCAATATTCTCGGGCGTGGCCGATGAGTCGAAGCCTGAGGTGCGGCCGGAACCTTGAAATCCGTATTGTCCCCAGGATGTATAGATATAAATCAAGCTGTTCGGGTCGAAACCGTCAAACAGGAGTATTGGCACGAAGAGAAACGCATCCATCTGCCCACTGCCGGCAAAAAGTGAGGAGTCCATGAGCACGTTGTTTTGTTCACCAGCCGGATTCATCTCATAAACCAGGGAACCGAGCGATGACAAAGTCCCGACCGTGGAGGGCAGTGTGCCTGGATCGGTCAGGCCGCCAACATAAATGCGGACGTCGTCTAAAGAGAGATAGCGGTCGTTTCCACCTGTGCTTTCGTGGGTGTCGAAGGCGAAGACATACGAGCCTCCCTCGCTGCTTTCGAACAGGTCGGCGATCCGGACCATGGGGTCAAAGCCACCGGGGATGCTGACGTCAGGGAATACGGCGCGGTTGTAGCCGTTTTGGGGGTTGGAGGCAGTCGAGTTGTCCTGGGCTCGGTAGAGGTCCCGGAATCCACCGGAGCCTGAGCCGAAGTTGTCCGAAGCCAGCGTGCGGCGGAAAAAGCCACTGTGCAGATAGCCCCCAATTACAGGGGCGTTAGTTCCATCGACGAAGCCCGAATCGGTCACCGGTGTGCCGTCAATGGTGGACGTGGTGAGATTGATGATGGTCGTGGACTGGCCCCAGGCGAGGTGGGCAAACAGCAAAAATAAACATATCAAAACCGATTTCATACTGTTAATTATAGTAGTTATATTAATAATAGCAAGAATTTATTAAAATTATTAAACTTTAACTGATATACCTTAGCAGCCTGTTGAAAAAGTAACTCGGCCATCTTGGCTGAGTGTGCAACAGGCTGTTTGGTCGTGATCTGAACCGGCGGGCTCACTCATATCGAATTGCCATCCAAGATGCTGTAATCAGCGCCTTCCCTTTATAAAACTAAAAAGGAAAGTCGATGGCTGATAGCTGATAGCTGATAGTTAAGGGTCTGAAAATGAAGTGCTTGCGTACCCATCAAATGCTTATCCGGAAGGCCACAGACCGTGTTCCGCACGTCAGATCAGCGTCAGGCTAGAGCGATCTAAGTAATTTCGCAGCCGCGTTCGTAAGAACGCGGGAAATGTGAAAGCTCTCCCCGCAGCCGCGAAGCGAAAACGCGGGAAATAGGCATGCTCCGTTGGCTGCCGTGGCTTCTTCCCGCACTCTTACGAGATGCGGCTACGAAATTTTTTTAGGGGCTGAAGTAGCTAAGGGCGGCAAAAAGTCCTATGCTTCACTCAATGTTTCA
>VFKE01000207.1 GCA_009885695.1 Verrucomicrobiota bacterium
AGGTTCACCAGCATGGCGACGGTCCATTCGGCGATGGCCGTGTCGTAGACGCCGCGCGCGTTGCAGGCGCGGGCGCCGCGTTGCGGCAGTTGCAGGGCGGTGAGCTGGGTGAAGCCGACGGACGAAATCTGCACGAACTTGAGCGATTGCATGTCCGCGTGATTGGTCGGCGGCAGCTTGCAGACAAGGATGTCGGCATCGGCGATCAGCTCACGCGGCAGGGGTTCCGCGACATCGCCGCCCGGCTCCGTGACGATGACCTGCGCATCAGACAGCGCCTCGATGCGCCGCAGCACTTCGGCTTTGACGGGGATGGTGATGACGATTCTGGGCATGGCTCAGTCCGTGAGGATTTTTCCCGGCACGCTGTTGAATTCCCCGCTGCCCGGCACAAAAGGGTAGCGGTTCTTGATTTCATCGGTGAGCACGATGCCGAGGCCGGGCTTCTCCGGCGGGAGCACGTCGCCGTTTTCAAAGCGGAACGAATCACCGGCGATGTCGAGGTGGATGCCGCCCAGCGCGGGGAGGATCTCGCAGATGACGTTGTTCGCGCAGGCGAAGGCGCAATGAATGTTCTGCATCAGCGCGCCGCCGGCTCCGGCGGCGTGAGTTGCCACCTTGCGTCCGCGTTGCTCCATCATCGCGGCGACGCGCATGAACTCGCCCAGCCCGCCGGTGTAAGCCGCGTCAGGCTGGCCGATGTCAAAGGCATCAGCATCGGCGAAGACTTTCCACTCATACGATGCGGTGAGCACTTCACCGCCTGCGATGGGCACGGAGGTGTTGCGGCACAGTTCGGCGTAGCCCCACGGATCGGTGTAGTGCAGCGGTTCCTCGAAGAAGAACAGATCGAACGGTTCCACCGCTTTCATCACCGCGAGTGCAGTCTCCAGAGTCCAGGTCGCGCTGGGATTGTTGCCCATGTGACCATCGAGCATCAGTCGCACGCCCTTGCCGACGTGCTGGCGGGCGAAGGTGAGCTTGTCCGCTTCAAAGTCAGCGGCCTCACGCGGCTCCATCGGCGCGTTCCAGCGCTTGCCGTTCTCGAACGATCCCGTGGCGATCTTCACGCCGTGGAAGCCGAGGCTGAGATAAAAATCAAGCTTCGCCGCCAGTTCAGCTTTTGGGTAGTTGCTCGGTCCACCCGAGGCATAGCAGGGCAGTCGCTCGTGCTTTAATCCGCCGAGCAATTGATACACCGGAACGCCGTGCAATTTGCCGCGCAAGTCCCACAGCGCGGCTTCGATGGCGTTCATCACGGCCACGCCCAGTCCCACGCGGCACCAGTAGTTGCCGCTGCGATACATGCGCTGCCAGAGGACCTCCACATCGTCCGGTGACTGGCCGATGAGGATGGGCGCAAAGAAATCCACGATGCCCGGCACGGACTCCGGGAAGAAGTAGCCGGCGTAAGTTTCGCCGAGGCCGATGATTCCGGTGTCCGTGTGGATCTCCACAAAGGCGGCACTGCGGCGCGGGCGGCACGCGAGGATGTAAGGATCGGCGCTGTATGGGCCGGTGAGAAGCGCGGTGCGAACGTCGGTGATCTTCATGGAATTCTATCGGGCATCCAGCGCGAATGTTTTGTCTTCAAGCTGGCAACATAGCGGTGATAACCTTCCTCGCTTATGGTCTGATAGGGCAGCAACAGGCGCAACGGGAACGCGTCGTCGTGCAACCGGCAGAACATCTTGTCAAATGCGCCGTCCATATGCACATTTTCGCCGGAAGCTTCCCTGAGCGCGGGCACGATGGCGGCGAGCTCCTGTTGCATCGCATCGAGTTCGTCAAATTTCCGCTCATGTCCCAGGTGAAAATATTTCCGTCCAAGCCGTAGGTTTGATGAGGCTAACGAGATCAGGAAGCCGCACTCGCCCAGGCGCGCCGCTTTGGCGAATCCTGCCTCGGTGATGAAGTGCTGCAACTGCGGCGCATCGGTCATCAGGCTCTGCAATCGCCCGTCATCGGCAGTGCTGTTCTTGGTTGCAACGAGATTGGGATATTCCGTCGCAAGCCGCCCATACTCGGGACCGGTGATAATGCGACCGGTGCGCACGAGATTGTAATGCAGAAACTCGCAATCAGGGAAGCGTCCGCAGGTCTCGCGAAAGAACGCGGCCATTTCCGCATCCCGCAGCACGCCCCAGCTTGGCAGGCTCAATTGAAACCGGCGCGCACCCATTGCGCATGCGCGTTCAATGCGTTCGATGACCGTCGGCAATGAAAGACTGATGAGTCCGACCATGCTCTGAACACCGTCGATGTCCGTTTCATCGAGGAATGCTTTTGTGATCTCATCGAATTGTGTTTCGGTCACCGCATACCCTTCGCCCGCGGTGCCGAAGATGTAGAGATCGCGGATGCCCTGCGCGATGAGGTTGCTCACTGATCGGCGGAAGATGTCCTCGGCAAACGTGAAGTCCTCCCTCCACGGGACGCAGCAGGTGGCGAGGACGCAGGCGCGGTGGCGTTTGGTGATCATGGTTTGGGCTTGAGATGGTTGATGGAGACCAAATAGATGCATTGCGGCTGAATTCAACTCCAGCTCGGCGATTGAGGGTCTTTGGTGCTCCGTGACGCTTTGCGGTTTCATGGCTTAAAGGTCTTGGCAAACAGATCCTCCCTTTCCAGATGCACGCACAAAATGTATCGGCCAGAGGCGGATCACTGATTCCGCCCCTCCAAACCGCCTCGTGCGCGATGTCATTGATCGTCATCGGCAGGGTTTCGTTCACGTGAAGCCGGGAATGCGAAGACCTTAAACAACTGGGAGCGAGCATGACCAGGCACGATTTCATGATCGAAGTTCGCGGAGAATTCCAGCCACCGAGACCAGCCTGCCGTCCTGCTCCCGGCTGCGAAGACCGGCGATGATCACGGCCATGAGTTCGACGGTGTCCGCAAAGGGCAATGGGCGTTGGCCCGTGCGGAGCATCTCGACGAATGCCACGAGTTGAGCGCGGAATGCGGAATAAGTGTCCGTCAGGGTGAGCGGGAGCTGGCCCTTTGTGCCGTAGAGATGCACCGCGCCGAAGCTTCCGTAAGCGTCGCGGATCGCGCCAATGGTGAGCCGCACCCCGCTGGGGTGTGTGATGTGCATGACATCTCCGCCCGCATCCGAGGACGCCTGCACGGAAATGAACTCCCGGCCGAGCAGTGGCGCGACGGATTCGAGGGCATGAATGCCGTAACGCTCCCAGGTCTTGCAGGTGAAGCTGGTGATCCAGCGCAGGTCGCCGAGATGTTCGCGTTGTTCAGCGCTCAGTCTCATCTCAGGCGCGTAGCGCATGCCGCTCGTGGAAAGGATCGTAGCACCGTCGAGATGCCAGCGGTGGAACTGGCGGAGGTCCGCGATGTTCGTCGCCATTGGCTTGTCCACGAACACGGGAAGTCCCGCCTCGACGAAGGGGGCGACGCGCCGCACGTGATCGTCGCCATCATCCGTGGAGATGATCACGGCGTCCACCTGTCCGATCACGTCCTCTGGTTTGGCCACGATGTTTTCAATCAGACTCGCGGCGGCCACTTTCGGAGCGTCTGCGGGATCATCTGTCCAGATGTGCGTGACGCGTGCGCCTTCGATGCGCATGGAATCGGGAGGGTGCGCGCCGAGGTATTTTGGTATCGCCGCATAGGGGCACTCCGCCATTTTCGCGCGGTCGTAGCCGTTGATAATGGCGGACCACGAATAGGGATGGCCGTTGCCTTCGATCATGCCGAGCATGGCGAGACGGAGTTCTTTGCCTGGATTCATGAGAGTGTGATGGGCATGCCGGCACTGATGGAGCGCAGCGCCGCCAGATTGAACTTCAAGGTCTGCACCGCCTCTTCGAAGGTGCACAGCGGTGTCGGCTTGCCATCCATGCCGTCAAGGAACGCATTCGCCTGCGCGGTAAACAGGTCGTCGCGCTCCAGGGGCGGCGTTTGATGCCATGACCACTCGCTTTCGCCGTGCCGCAGCACGCCCCAGCGCCGGGCATGGACTTCGATCTTCACGCTGCCCTGCCCGCAATGAATTTGGAAGGTCGCCTCGTTCGGCGCCTGAAATTGATTCATCGCATAGCTGGCGAGCACGCTTCCGTGACGCGCGCTGATGTTCACGGTGTCTTCCACGGTGACTCCCTCCAGCAACTGGTGTGAGGCGTCGCAGAACACGCGGGTGCAGGGGCCGAGCATCCACTCCATGGCATTGACCTGATGAGTCAGGGCATCCTGGATGGCGCCGCCGCCGGTGGCGTGGTCCTTGTAATAGATCTCACGGTAGCCTGGGCGGAACGTGGGAAAATGCTGGCCCGAAGTGGCGGTGGCATGAAGCGGCGCTCCGAGATCGCTGTTATGCAGGAATTCGCGCGCCTCGCGGATCCACGGCATCAGATGATACACATAGGCCACCGCAGTGAAGCGGCCGCCGCGGCTGATGGATTCACGTGTTTCTTCGATTTCGTCCGGGGTGACGGAGAGGGGTTTCTCGATGAACAGTGCGGCACCGTGCTGCGCGCCGCAGCGGGCGATGGCCAGATGGGTGTGCGCCGGGGTGCAGATGACGAACGCGTCAAAGCTTCGCGCCTGCAAGGCGGCATCGAGGTTTGTGAACGAGGACACAGAGTAGACTTCAGCGATCCTCTCCAAGAGAGCGGCGTTTGAGTCGCAGACTGCCACATCGCAGCGGCCGGTTTTTTGGAAGCAGCGCAGGTGACGTTCGCCGATGCTGCCGCAGCCAATAATAAGGATGGAACGGAACATGGGACCCTTCCATAGCGTGGCCCCCGCCTGCCTGCAATCCATTATGCCCGTGCGATCAGCAGCACGATGGGCAGCGCCACAGCCACATCCGCCAGCACACGTGACAATTCGGGTGTAAACCGTCGGGCGAAGACATGCAGCGCCGCAAGGAACGCGGTGCTCAGGGTCACTGCCACAGTCAGGAAGAGCATCTCAGGATGAATGGCGCGCGGAACGACGATGGCGGCGAAAACACCGAAAGTCACCAGAAGCGCCGGATACATGCGCACGATACCGGGCCAGGTATGGGAGATCGAGTTTGGATCGGCCACAGCGTCGGTCTTGCGTTCGTAGCATGCGATGGCCACGCAGTTCAGGGAGAATAGCAGCGCCATGAGCAGCACCTCGGGAGAAAACGGACTTGCAAATGAATCCATGGAATAGAAGCCCACATTCAGCGAGCAGCCCAGTGCGAAGAGATAGCCGCAGATCAATTCCTTGGGCACGATTCGAAAAACACCGTGCCAGCGTGGTGTCAGTCCCACTCCGAACATGCCGAGCAAGCCGCAGGAAACTCCGACCCGAAAATTCTGAGGCAGCGGCAGCCACCACAGGAAAGCGATGCCAATCACACACACAATGATATTCCCTGTGATGTAAATGATGCGGTGTTTTATCGCGGCGAAGTGCAGGAGATAAAGTGCGACCAGAAAAGCGAGGGTCGCACCCCGGATCATGACGGCGGCGGGAATCGTCATGAGTGAAAGCAAGGCCAGGAGAATGGCAGTCGCAGGAATCGCCACCATGCTGAATAACTTGCGATTCCGGCGGTAAAACGCGTGACGTGCGCTCATGCGATCAACTGCGGCCGGTGCGTAACTGTCCAGCACCCGGTCCACCATGTAAATCAACCAGACCGCAAGGAAGAGGGTGATCTGTGTTCCAGGCAGTAGCTTCACGCGGTAGCAATGCGCCAATGCTGACTGCCAGAGGACAGCAACGATCGGCGCATCCAAACTGAGGAGATTAAGCCAGAGCCACCATTGGTTTCTTGCGCGTGGTGAGTCAGAAAGGTCGTGGTTGGTCATCAGAACGCCATATTAGTCTGGCGATTCTCAAATGTCGAACTATTTTCAATTTTGAGTCTCAATAATTGTAATGAAAAATTGATAATCAACAAATTGTAATGAAAAATTTGTTTTGTTGGGTGTTTCGAGTCAGTGATTTGCCCGGAGCCGGATTGTTATTTTTCGCTGATATCCATAATTATTATTGACAGCCCGCCGATTAATTCGGATATATTGACTAATCCTCCCTGCTCGCAGGAGCATGAAATACCTCACCCTCATCCGGCACGCGAAATCCAGTTGGGATGACGCGTCACTCGACGACCATGACCGGCCGCTGAATGACCGCGGCCTGCGCTTGGCACCCATCGTCGGCCGCTTCCTCGCCAAGACATATCTTGGGGCGAACGGCACGCCCGCATTACTGCCGACTCCAGATCGACTCATTACCAGCACAGCGCTTCGCGCGAAGCACACCGCGGAGATCATCGCAACGGAGTTGAAATGCGCAGCTCCCGTAACTGATCGCCGACTCTATCTTGCTGAGCCCAAGTCATTACTTAAGAGCGTTCGGGAGTTTGATGACCAATGGCGTCATGTGATGATCTTTGGACACAATCCAGGCATCAGCGAGTTCGCGGCGCGCCTGCTCAAGCGGCACGACATCGAGGAAATGCCTACCTGTGCTGTCGCCCTCATCGAACTGCCATCGGACAAATGGAGCGCCGCGGACTGGGATGAAGCGCGGCTCATCGGCTACATCACGCCGAAACTGATCGAGAAAAGATTCGCGGAAGAAGCGGGCGCGTGAGCGACGGCGCGTCCGCAGGAAAATCGATGGAAATTATTTCACAGGCATCCCGTAGGGATGAAGGATTGATGGGCTGAAAAAAGTAAAAACACAGGTTGGCTGGGCGTCGGAAACGGGTTGGTCTGGAGTTGTATGATGACCACCAAATCAAGCTAAGCGCAAACCGCCCAGCCAGTCCGTCACCACAACAATCCAGACGGGTTTCTGGCGCACGCTGGAGCCTCTGCAGCGTTGCGAGTCCTTACTTCGGCACGCGACGTGGGGGCGGCAGGGGGCGATGCATGTTGCACCGCATCAACCAAAAAACAGAAAATGGACAGGATTTGCCTGACGAACAGGATTCAAAGAAAGGCACTTGCGATTAGAGCGCGCGCCCACCCAGCGGATGAAGATGAGTTTCTTCGTAATTCATCCTGTTGTTCTTGTTAATCCTGTCTAGAGCATTTTTAAAATAAGACGTAGCCGCATCTCGTAAGAGTGCGGGAAGAAGCTGGCAGCCAACGAAGCATGCCTATTCCCCCGTTTTCGCTTCACGGCTGCGGGGAGGGCTTCCCTATTTCCCGCGTTCTTACGAACGCGGCTACGAAATTATTTGAACCGCTCTAAACCCCGCCCATTGCGTTTTCCTGGCTAACAGCCTGTTGAAAAACGGAAGATAAGCATGTTGCTTGTCAGGGCAGCGATGCTTCCAGTATGGCACGTGACACGGCAGGTCGAAGGACATGCAGGCAAGATGCCCGCCAGCCATGTCAGGCTTGAAGCCGGACTTCCAGCCTGTTGTTTCTCCTACGCATCAGGCCAGAGGCCTGATCGACACACAGGCTTGAAGCCCGTGTTGCCCCGTTTTTCAACAGGCTGCTAGACCACGCTGGTGGCCACCTCTCCTGGTAAATTAAGCGGTTTTATTTCGCTTCGGTCAGGCTATGGTATGACTGTGAAATTGATTCTTGCTCTGCTAACCCTCAGCCGTCTCACCGTTTCAGCAGCAGAGGTCTCGTTCAATCGCGACATCCGGCCGATGTTCAGCAAGCACTGCACGGCCTGTCACGGTGGCGTGAAGGCGGCGGCTGGTATTTCGTTTATCTATCGGGACAAGGCGATGGCTGAGGCCAAGTCAGGAGAGATACCCATCGTGCCGGGAAAACCGGCGGAGTCGGAGCTGATCCGGCGCGTGAACTCGGCTGATCCTGATGAAGTGATGCCGCAGCCGGATCACGGGCCGCCTTTGTCAAAGCCGGAGATTGCCTTGCTGACGGCATGGATCGAGCAAGGCGCGAAGTGGAGCGAGCACTGGGCTTTTGTTCCGCCAGTTGAGGCGACTCCGCCGGTCTTGAAAAGAAATGACTGGGCAAAATCGATGCTGGACGAATGGATCCTGGCGTCCATCGAAGCCCATGGTCTTCAGCCCGCGAAAGAAGCCGATGCCGCAGCGTGGTTGCGGCGAGTATCGCTGGATCTCACAGGACTGCCACCGACGCTGGCGGAGTTTGAGGCCTTCGTTGCCGGTGGCCAAGGAGACGCGCAGGCAGCGAAGGAGCGCGTGGTGGATCGGCTGTTGCAGTCGGAACACTTCGGCGAGCACTGGGCCTCCGTGTGGCTGGATCTCGCGCGATACTCGGACACTTTCGGATTCGAGAAAGACCCGCAACGCGACATCTGGCCTTGGCGGGACTGGGTCATTCGTGCCTTCAATGCTGATATGCCATTTGATGAGTTCACGATCAAACAACTTGCCGGTGATCTCCTGCCCCAGGCGAAGGGTGATGATCTGCTGGCAACGGCGTTTCATCGCAACACGCAAAATAACACGGAGGGCGGCACCGATGATGAGGAGTTCCGCATGGCAGCGGTGATTGATCGCGTGAGCACGACCTGGACCACCTGGCAAGCCACCACCTTTGGCTGCGTGCAGTGCCACTCGCATCCGTATGATCCCTTTCCGCACGAGGATTTCTATCGTTTCATGGCGTTCTTCAACAACACCGAAGACACGGATTTGGATGATGATTCCCCACGTGTCGCGTTCCCGAAGAAGACGGAACAACGGGATGAAGTGGCGAGATTGAGTCGTGAACAAACGGCTCTGTGTGAGCGCTTGAATGACGATGGTCTCGCGATTGCCAAACAAGTGCAGGACCATTGGATGCCATGGATTCCTGAGAAAGCCGGCACCACCGGTGGCACACTAGCCATTGGGAAAACGGGGCGCATGGATGCAAGCGGCACGCTGCCCATCGGCGTGATCTACTCGCTGTCGATGCCCGCTGGCGAAGGCGTGACGGCATTGCGCTTGCAGATTCTCCCTGACTCGGATGATCCAAAGAAATGGCCGGAGCGCGGCTCGGTGTTATCGCAGTTGAAGCTCGAGATCACAGGCAAGGATGGCAATGCGATGCCGGTGAAGCTGCGCGAGGTTATCGCGGATTTCCTGGCGGGCCCGTATGATCCGCGGGCAACGCTCACAGATGATGCCGCTGGCTTTGGTGGCTATCCAGTGCTCGCCGGGCCGCGCTGGTGCGTGGTGGTGCTCGATGCACCGCTGAAGGCCGAAGCGGACGCAACCTTGAATCTTGTGATGCAACAGAAGGCGTCCTATAACAGCGGTTCCCAAGGCGCGCCGGTGAGGCATTTCGAATGGTCAACGAGCAGTGATCCGCGATGGACAGCTTTGGCTCAAGATCAAGGCAGGCTCGCACGAATTCAGAAGCTCGATTCGCTGCAAGCAGCTCTCGGCAAATTCATCGGCGTGAAGGTGCCCGTGATGAACGAGCGGTCCCAGCGCGCCAAACGTGCCACGCGTGTCTTTGTGCGGGGCAACCGACTCACGCTCGACGAACTCGTGCAGCCCGGCATCCCGGAGGTCTCGCGTCCACCGCAGAAACGCGAGGGTCTCACGAGGCTGGATATGGCGCAGTGGCTGGTGAGTGAGCAGAACACGCTGACCGCCCGCGTGCTGGCAAACCGGTTGTGGGCGGAAATGTTTGGCCGCGGCATCGTGCCGACGCTGGAAGACTTCGGCACTTCGGGCGAACGGCCCACGCATCCCGAGCTGCTGGATCATCTCGCACTGCGGTTGCGCGTCATGCATCGCTGGTCGGTGAAAGCCTTCCTGCGCGAGATCGCTCTCTCGGCCACCTATGCGCAAAGTTCTGCAGCCACGCCCGCGCAAAGGCAAGGCGATCAGCAAAACATCTTCCTCGCCCGTGGTCCGCGGGTGCGCCTCACAGCGGAAATGGTGCGCGATCACGCGCTGGTGATCTCCGGTCTGCTCGAGCCGCTGATGTATGGGAAGCCCGTCTATCCACCGCAGCCGGAAGGGATTTGGAAGAGTGCCCATAGCGATGCCAAATGGGACACTTCCACTGGACCTGACCGCTACCGTCGCGCCCTCTACACCTACAACAAGCGCACCAGCGGCTATCCCGGATTACTCACGTTCGACGCGCCCGCCCGCGACAACTGCACGGCACGGCGCATCGCCACCAACACGCCCTTGCAGGCACTCGTGACGTTGAATGATCCTGCCTATATTGAAATGGCGGCCGCGCTCGCCGAGCGCATGATGAAGCATGGCAAAAGCATGCGCGATCACATCGCTCACGGCTGCCAGTTGTTCACGCTCACAGCGCCGCCTCAGAGCATGATCGACACGCTGATTAAGCTGCATGACCGCGCATTCGCCGAACCTGGCGCCGATGAGCAGAAGGCCATGATACTCGTCGCCAACACCTTGCTCAACATGGACTCGGTGATGGTGAGATGAATGCGATGAGATTGACGGAACCATTCACGAGCGCGAAGCGCCATGGACTGCGGCAGGCGCCTGCCGCTTTCCCGAGGCAGCCCTGCTGCCACCAAAGTTTCCGTGACAGCCGCCTGGTCGAATCACATCGCATAATTCAAATCAGAAGACGCTCACGCCAGCAAGGCTGGCTCCTCAAAGCGGCAGCGGGGCTGCACGCAGTCCAAGGCGCCTCATGCTAACATTGAACCACCGAATCGATCTCATGGACCAAGAATTTCTCCTGCAACACCACACCCGCCGCCATTTCCTGCGTGATTGCAGCAGCGGCCTCGGTGCCTTGTGGCTCGCCTCCACTGCGGGCCGAGTCTGGGGAGCCAGCGGCCCCTTGCACAAAAATCCAGTGCATCCATTGCTGCCATCCAGCGGGCATTTCACCGCAAGAGCGAAGCGCGTGATCTACCTGCATATGGCGGGCGCGCCCAGCCAGTTGGAGCTCTTCGACTACAAGCCAGTGTTGCAGAAACTCGATGGCCAGGACTGCCCCGCCTCGCTGCTCGCAGGCAAGCAGTTCGCTTTCATCCAAGGCGTGCCGAACATGCTCGGACCGCAGTTCCCCTTCCAACAACACGGGCAGAGCGGGCAGTGGTTCTCCGATCGCCTGCCGAAGCTCGCGGGTGTCGCGGATGATTTGTGCTTCATCAAGTCAATGCACACCGACCAATTTAATCACGGACCGGCGCAACTGATCCTGCACACCGGCACCCAGAACCCCGGCTTCCCCAGTGCAGGTGCCTGGGCCACGTATGGACTCGGCTCGGAGAATCAAAACCTGCCCGGCTTCATCGTGCTCACCAGCGGCGGCAAGAACCCCGATGCCGGCAAGAGCGTGTGGGGCAGCGGCTTCCTGCCCAGCGTGTATCAAGGTGTGCAGTGTCGTTCGCAGGGCGAACCGGTGCTCTTCATTTCCAATCCCGCAGGCATCAGCCGCACTCAGCGCCGTCTCACGCTCGATGCCCTCGCGGAACTCAATCAGCTGACCGCTGCGGAAGTCGGCGATCCAGAAACGCTCACTCGCATCGCCCAATACGAGATGGCCTTCCGCATGCAAACCAGCGCCACGGATGCGTTCGACATTAAACAAGAGCCCGAGCACATCCAACAACTCTACGGCACACAGCCAGGCAAAGAATCCTTTGCCAACAACTGCCTGCTCGCCCGAAGACTCGCCGAGCGCGGCGTCCGCTTTATCCAGCTCTTTGACTGGGGCTGGGACAGCCACGGTGCCAGCGCATCCGAGGCGCTCAACAGCGGCTTCAAAGACAAATGCCAGAACGTCGATCGCCCCCTCGCCGCCCTCATTACCGATCTCAAACAACGCGGCCTGCTCGACGACACCCTCGTCGTTTGGGGCGGTGAATTTGGCCGAACCCCGATGCAGGAGAATCGCGGTGGCAAAAAGATGGCGCTCATCGGTCGCGATCACAATCCCGGAGCCTTTACCATCTGGATGGCCGGTGGCGGCGTGAAGCCCGGCTTCAGTCTGGGCCAAACCGATGACCTCGGCTACGAAGCTGTGGAGAACAAAGTGTCCCCGCACGACTTCCATGCCACACTGCTGCACCTGCTCGGCTTCGATCACCAGCGCCTCACCTATCCCGTCTCCGGCGCCAACCATCGTCTCTCTAACATCACCAAGCCCGGCAGCCGCGTGGTGAAGGAGATCATGGGTTGATGGCTGCACGAACAAACTTTCCTTCTCGTTCTCATCCATGAACTCGACCTGCCGCATCTTTCCCATACTGGCATTCGCCGCCTCACTGCCCGCTGATGCACTGCGTTGCGGACGGGGCTGAGCCTGGAGCGGTTTAAATAATTTTGGAGCCGCGTTCGTAAGAACGCGGAAATAGGCATACTTCGTTGGCTGCCGTGGCTTCTTCCCGCACTCTTACGAGATGCGGCTACGTCTTTTTTATTAATGCTCTAGATTGACGAAAATGATAAATCTCGACCGCATTTCCTCTGCGCTCAGACCGTGGAGCCATTGGCTGCAGAGATAAATAAAAACGGCGCAGCCTTATCAGGGCTGCGCCGCTCAGAAGAATTTTGGTATCAAAACCGGAAGACAAAGTCGACCGTGTATCGGTCGTCGAGCAGGCCATAAGGCGTAATGACCGCTTTTTCGTAGCCGAAACCGAAGTCGAGACGCTTGGTGAGGTGGGAGCGGAAGCCGCCGCCAAGGGTGAGTTGCGTGGAACCCTCGGAACCGGAGCTTCCGAAGTTGACGAGGTCGTAGCCTTCGGTGCTGATGGGGAGATTTTTGCCCGCGCTGAGCACGGTGTAGCCATTACCTGCGATGTAAGGATGGAACCAGCGGCAGAGACGGTAATCAGCCTGGAGATGGTAGTGCAGCATGGTGCTGTTCACGCTGGTGTCATTAGGCGCCATGATGCCGACGTTTCCGAGCAGGTGGAATTTGCCGAACCCTTTTTCAGAGGCGAGGAAGATGTTCCAGATGCCGGAACCGACGCCTTGGAAGACAGCTTCTTCGCCAGTGGGAACTGACAGCAACACGCCACCGGTGAGGATGAACTGGTTCGCAAGATCATCGATCAGGGCATACTTCATGCCGAACTGGAGATCGCCCCAGCCTACTAGTTTCGGGCCCACACCGGGATTCACCACGTTGTAACCACCCTTGCTGAGCATGAGAGCAAAACGTTCCGTAACGGCCCAGCGCAGCTGGATGCCATAGACTTCCAGATCGCCGCCTTGCGTGATAAAATCTTTGGCCATGTGTTGATAGCCGAAGACGGGGCGAATCTCGCTGCGGATGATCGCGTCCTCGAAGGCGATGGGATCCAGCACTGGATTGAGGGTGTCGTCCTTCCAGTTGGCGACCTGGTCGAGGGTGGGTTGCTTGGCCGAAGGGGCGGGTGTGCCAGCGTGAGCGGTCTGCGTCAGCGAAGTGAACACAAACATCAGAAGGCATGTGCCCAGCGGGAGTTGTTTTGCGAGTGAGTGGAGGGATGATGGGAGTTTCATAAGAGATATTTTAGATCACTTGATTAAAAATTACTACTAAAATTTTCATTTAATTAATAGTAACCAAAATAATCAGAAACTGGTTGACCGGTTGAGAGTATTCTTATTTTTGACGTTACGGTTTTTAGTGGGCGATTCTTGGCCGTGCGAGCACCAGAATTTTGTGATTTTGAGTCACAAATTTACTAAGATCAGTTCATATTCTCATTTATTTTAAATAATATATTGAATGATCATCAATTTTAACGTATATTTTACAAATATTTACAAACCTGCCTCTCATGTCTGCGACACCACCCACCCCACAACCGCTTTCAACCACGAACGCTCTCCCTAATCCTCGTCCTCTTGTGCTCGTCGTGGATGATGAGAAAGGGCAACGGGATCTTCTCACTGCGGTGCTGTCATCTGCCTGCCGGGTGGATACGGCTGCTTCGGTCAGCGAAGCTGTGGTCAAAGCGGAACTGACCCCGCCCACGCTGGTGATCATGGATTATGCCATGCCAGCCGCGTCGGGAATCGAGGGCTTGAAACGACTGCGCGCAATTTATCCGCATTTGCCGGTGGTGATTCTGACTGGTCATGCCGACTTGGAGATCGCGCGTCAGGCTATCCAGTTGGGCGCGGTGGAATACATGCTGAAGCCCTTCGAACCCGCAGACCTGCTCTCCGTCATCCTCCGGCTGGCAGGTGGAGCTTCCCAGCAGGGTGATCTTCCGACGGCACCGCTTTCCGATTTGCCCTATGCGCTCCAGCGTCGGCTGTCGGCCAATGTGGATCTTTGGCGGAGTCGTCTGCCCACCATCCCCTCGGAAAACCGGTTGCTGGCCGTTCTGGAATCCGGCCGTTCGGTGGAAGCCAAGGTTCTGCGCCTCGGCCGCCGGACGGTGCAGGCGGAGATTTATGATTCGGACGTGATGCTTGTCCCTGGCTGTTCACTGGAGCGGCTTCAAGTCTGGGTGGGTGAAGAGTGCGCCTACGATGGACCGGCAAAATTGTCGAAAGTGATCTCAGCCGGATTAAACCGCATTTGCGAAATTGCCATGTCCGGAGACTGGAGCACGATTCAGCCCGGGACTCGCGAAGGACGCAGGGAACAGCTCGACGAGGAAGCCCGGGGCTTTATCACCCGCTGGAAGAATACACAGGGCATTCGTCCCCAGTTTATGCTGGCCGTCGCCAGCGCCGAGGCATTTTTCCGCGATCTGCGAGACTGGCTGACGAAGTTGGAGCTGACTTGGACGGCCAAGGGACCGGGGGAGGAGCACGCGGCCCTGCATGACTTGCTCCGGACGATTACCCCGGTGATGAACGAGGCCATGGCTTCGTTCGAAGCGGAGGCCCGGCGGGTGCCGGAGGAACTGATGGGCATTCACGCCGAATACCTCAGGACGAGTCTTCACCCTTTGCTTCTTTGCTCCCCATTTGTGCATCGCTGCTTCACCAAACCGCTCGGCTTTCCCGGCGACTACGGAATCATGAACCGGATGCTGGACGAACTTTTCGAGGGTGAAGGCCTGTTCGCTAAAATTATCAATGCCTGGGTCATCCGCAGCGCAGCCGGCGACGCCTACCGTCACCGGGTTCACTTTCTCGAGGGGGTGCTCAGCACTGAAACAGCTCGCGTCCGAGCAGATGAGGGCAGGATCTGCCGTGTGCTGAGTCTTGGTTGTGGAGCCGCCCGCGAGGTGCAGCATTTCGTCCGGCTCAATCCAGAATCTGAGCATTCCTCATTCACCCTGCTGGATTTCAGCACCGACGCCATCCAGCACGCGCGGGATAAAATCGCCTCTGCTGCCGTGTCCTCCGGTCGCTCCACGTCGGTGACGGCGGCGGAGTTCTCCGTGCAGCAGATGCTGGCTGCGGGTGGAAGACTCCTGGGAAATCCGTCGCGCCAGCGTGCCGGGATACTGGAAAGGGGGCGCTACGATGTGATCTATTGCGCGGGCTTGTTTGATTATCTCTCGGATCGCATCTGCAAGCGGCTTCTGGAAATCTTCTGGGTCCTCGGCAGTCCCGGCGCGACCATCGTCGCCAGCAACTTCGCGCCCGCCAACCCCATCCGCGCGTTCATGGATTACGTCCTCGACTGGCGCCTGATCTATCGCGACGAACCCACCGTGCGCTCGCTTGCTTTGGACGACTCGCTCAATCCCGAAACCAAGACCATCCCGGCTCCTGGCGGGGTGGAGGTCTTCCTGCAGATGAGAAAACCGCTCGGCATAGCCACTGGGATCGAAAGTCGGCACGACGCGAACTTTGAGCGGAGCGCCCAGCTTGAACGGGTAGCCTGAATCTAGGGGTGCTTTCTTGCAGATGAATTTGTTGCGCATGAGCAACAGGAAGACCAGACTAATAAATATTTGTAATTTCTATAATTAGATGTAATATCCACTACTATGGATATTGCTCCCCCCTGGCAAGTTCTCCTTAAAGAGGAGAATCAGCGGCTGAGTTTGCGCAATATCCGCGTCCTGTGCCTCATTGCCATGACGATGGTGCCGCTGGCAGTCGTTCTCGATTATCTTGCCTATCCCCACCTTTGGCCAAAATTTTTCATGGCCCGAGCTCTGGTGTCGTTCATTGAAATCGCCCTGCTCGGGGTGAGTTACACAGCGGTGGGACAGCGACACTGCCGCTTGCTGATGCTGCTTGTTCCCCTTGTGCCTGCGGTGGCGATTGCCTGGATGATCAACTGCTCCGGCGATCCTGGCTCCCCTTACTATGCGGGATTGACCCTCGTGCTCGTCGGTGTCGGCTTCCTTTACCAGTGGAGCCATGTGGAAAGCATGATCGCCGTGGCGATTACTTCCGCACTCTACCTTGCGGCAACGGTGCCCCTCATCGTGGAGGCTGAGTTGCTTCCCGACTTCATCGGAAGCTGGATCAACAACTTTGTCTTCCTCGCGCTCAACAGCACCGTGATCATCACCGGAAGCCTGGTGCACCATCGCATCCGGGTGAAGGAAATCGTCGCCCGCTACAGCCTCGAGGAGAATAGGATAGAGCTCGAGGACAAGCACCAGCAGCTCATCGAGATGGACCGCCTCAAAACGGATTTCTTCTCCAATGTGACCCATGAGCTGCGCACGCCGCTGACGCTTATTCTCGCGCCCCTTCAACGGCTTCTGCGGCAGCAACCAACTCTGAAAACCGAAGCGGCACAGGGCGCTTTGGAAGTTCATGAAGAAATCAGCGGCATCTACCAGAACAGCCTCCGCCTCCTCAAGCTCATCAATGAGTTGCTCAACCTCTCCAGCGTCGATGCCAACCGCCTGCGCATCGAGCATCACGAATTCCGCATCGATGAATTCCTCGATCGCATCACTCATTCCATCCGCAACATGGCGGAGCAGGGTGGTGTCACCCTGGCGCAGGATCGGAAGATCAAGCTCAGCACGGTCCGCTGTGATGAGGAAAAGCTGGAAAAAATTCTGCTCAACCTCCTCTTCAACGCCGTGAAGTTCACGCCGGGCCGCGGCCGCGTCGATCTGAGAATCAACCAGCGCGCCAACGAGATCATCTTCGAAGTGACCGACACCGGCGTCGGCATCCCGGCGGGAAGCCTGCCATTTATCTTCGATCGCTTCTGGCAGGCTGACACCTCCGCCAAACGACGCCACACCGGCACCGGCCTCGGTTTGTCGCTTGTTAAAGAATTCGCTCATGCCATGGGCGGTCGCGTAGAGGCGGAAAGCCAGCTCGGCGTGGGAACGACCCTTCGCGTCATTCTGCCCTGTCTGCACGAGAATGCCATTCCAGTCATAGGACTCGAAATCACAGACCCGGTGCCCGAACTTGCGGTCGAGTGCGGTGAAGGATCCAATCAGAGCCCTGCTTTGACGACCTGGATTCGTTCGATCCACCGCGAAGCCGATCAGGCTCACGTCGGCCTCGAGAAGAAACCCAAAATAACCGAATCACTCATCGAGCCGGAAGCAGCGCCAGACCGGGCCAGCCTGCCGCTGGTGCTCATTGCGGATGACGAGCCGGGCATGCTGCGTTTCATGCGCAAGGAACTGGAATCAAACTACCGCATCATCGAAGCTGAGGACGGTGCCGCCGCGCTCCAGGCGGCACTCCATCACCTACCCGATCTGGTCATCGCAGATTATATGATGCCCAATCTCGACGGTCTGGCCCTCTGCGGCGCCCTTCGTTCAAGCGAGCCGTGCCGCATGACTCCCATCATGCTCGTCACTGCGCGCGGAGATGAGGACGTGCGCCTCAATGCCTTGCGCCAGGGCGCCAACGATGTGCTGGTCAAGCCGTTTTCCCTCAGCGAATTCAATAGCCGAGTGCACAACCTTATCGAGAGCCACCTCTTGCAAAAACAGGTCGAGTCGCGAAACACTGCGCTGGAGAAAACCATCGGCGAACTCCGAGCCGCCGAGCGCGAGCTCATCCAGTCGGAGAAGATGGCCGCGCTCGGCATCCTCACCGCCGGGATCATGCACGAAATTAACAACCCGCTGAACTTTGCCCGGAGCGCACTCTATGTCCTTGAACGCCGCGCCGCAAAGTTGTCATCTGAAAACACCGGTGACATCATGGGCATGGTCGCCGATCTCCGCGAGGGCGTCAGTCGCATCGCCACCATCGTTGCCGACCTGCGCGGCTTCTGCCACCCCGAGGCGCTGATGGCGGCCAACTGCTCCATCGCCGAGCCGTTGCAAAGCGCGGTGCGCCTTCTTGCGGCACCGTTTCGTGAATCATGCGTCATTTTCGAGGACAACGTGCCGGAGACACTCACGGTGCGCGGCGACAAGAACCAGCTCACGCTTGTGTTTCTCAACTTGCTCAAGAATGCCATCGACGCCCTCTCCACCTCGACGGTCAGCAGCGGCGACCAGCGCCAGATTCGCGTCAGTGCCTGTGCCCAAGGCACCGATCAGGTCGAGGTCTCGGTCAGTGACAACGGGCCGGGTATCCCCGTGGAACATCTCACGCATGTCTTCGATCCGTTCTTTACGACCAAGGCTCCCGGCGAAGGCACGGGGCTTGGCCTTTCGATTTGCTATCGGATCATCTCCGCCCACGGCGGCACCATCACCGCTAACTCCCAGCCTGGCCAAGGCACTCAGTTCAACATCCGGCTGGCCCGGGTCTCCGAGGGAGAACGCAGCACTCCAGAAATACTGCCAGCTCTGAGCGCCTAACTCACACCAAGTAATCACGATTTTCTCCATGTCCTCGACTGTCATATCGCCTGCCCGACGGAAAGTCCTCTATGTGGACGATGAAAAACTGTCCCTAAAGTATTTTCAGGAAATCGTCTGTGAGGAATTCGATGTCCTCACCGCCCACAGCGCGGAGGAGGGCTGGTCCATGGTTGAGCAGAATCCCAAAGCTGTAGCCATCGTCATTTCCGATCAGCGGCTGGGCGGAATGCAAGGCACCGCGTTCCTGACCCGGCTCCGTGAGAAACACCCGGCCATCATGCGCATCCTGGCCACAGGATATTCCGACGTCGCCACCGCTGTGGCCGCGATCAACGACGGTGCGATCTACCAATACATCAACAAACCCTGGGATCCCGGCTCCCTCCTGCCCACCCTTCGCGCCGCCATGGACGGATTCATCCTCCGCGCTGAACGCAAACAGCTTCTCCTCGAGAAAGCCTCCATGGTGCGTGACCTGATCGTTAGCGACCGGCTCGCCGGCTATGGCGTGCTAGCCGAGGGCATCAACCACCATTTGAGAAACGCTCTCGTGCCCGTGGAGGTATACCTCCAGCTCGCTGGTGGTGAAGCCACAACTGAATATGCAGGCGGCATGGAACCCGGGTTTCTAGAAGAACTCCGGCAGGCCGCGCAGGTCCAGGTGCGGCGCATCACCGAGATGCTGGGAAAACTCTCATCCATCCACAAGATCAACACCCCGAGAAATGAAGGTACTATCGCACTCGCGGATCTCTGGCGCGTAGTGATCGCTCAATTGGCGCCGGAGCTCGAAAAAAAGTACGCCACCATCGCGCTCAGGGTTCCGCAGCCAGTCCCATCCGTCACTTGCAACCACAACCGCCTCACCCAAGTCCTCCGCTTGGTGCTGGAAGACGAAATCGAGCGCATCGATCAGGGTGGCGTCATCACCATCTCTCTTGAGCATCGGGCCGGCAACGAGGATATCGCCGAGCACATTTGCATGGAGATCAGCGATACCGGAGTCGATGTGGATTCCTCGCGTCTCGCGTCTGTTTTTACGCCGTTTTTCTTGCGGCCGGAAAACCCCCAGCACGTCAGTCTTAATCTGGCCACGAGCTATGTAACGCTTTGCAGTCTCGGCGGCTGGGCCACAGCCTCGAACGATCCTGAACGCGGCACGGTCATCACCCTTTGCCTGCCGCTGACCACACCCGAACAATCCTCTGACAAGTCGTCACTGGAAGCTTGGGAGCGCGTCTTGGGATCAATCGACTGAACCTGGAGCATTTTTAAAAAGACGTAGCCGCATCTCGTAAGAGTGCGGGAAGCAGCCACGGCAGACAACGAAGCATGCCTATTACCCGCGCTTTCGCTTCGCGGCTGCGGGGAGAGCTTCCCTATTTCCCGCGTTCTCACGAGCGCGGCTACGAATGCGGCTGCGAAATTATTTAAACCACTCTGGAAACAAAATTGGATCACCCGCCAAACACGCGAAAGGACACGAAATGAATGGGTTCCAACAAGAACCAAATTCACCCGCAGGATGAGCCGCGCGATCCTTTCAAGCACCTCAGCTTTCGTTTGTTTCGCATGTTTCGCGGGCTGCATTTCCGGATTACGGCTGAAGCCTTGGAGCGATGCCGAAGGGTGCGGCATTAGTAAAAAGAAGATTTTTTACAATTCATTCTTTACATAACTGTAATATTATTTATAATTACCATCTAATGCCTTCCCCTGCTCCTGAACTCCTCAAAAGCACTTCCGCTCCAGTGGTGTCTTTGGAGCCGACTGCCGCTGATTGGGCATTCGTTGCCGAGCAAATGTCGGAAGCCTTGATAATTTTGAGGGCTGATGGCTCCATCGTGCTGGCCAACCCGCATTTCGCAGAGTGGTTTGGTCTGCCCCAAGGATTTTTTGAAACCGGAATGGACCTGGCCGCACTGCGCGAAAGCATTGCGCCATGTTTTATTGATGGGAAAATCTTTGAAGAAAAATGGCGACACCTCACCTCCGCAAAAGTGAGTGGTTCAACGAAGATCTGGGAAATCAATCAACCCGCGCACCGAACCCTGGAGCTACGCACCCTTCCTCTGCCCAGCCAGGCGGGGACTGTCCTTCTGTGGCGTGATCTGACTGAAAAACATCACTTGCAGGACGCGCTGCATCGCGCCCAGCGCATGGAATCTCTCGGCCGCCTCTCCGGCGGAATCGCGCATGACATCAATAACCTCCTCACGGCCATCAGCGGCAACTTGAGCCTCGCACTCCATCACATGGAGACCGGCTTCCCCGCGGAAGCGCGCGGACTGCTGGCCACCGCTTCCAAGGTAGCCCTCGATGGACGTGACATCGTCAAGCAGCTCCTCACCCATGCTCGCAAGAGTGTTGAAAGGGTCCAGAGCTTCGACCTGTGCGAGCTGATCACCGATGTGCGCGGGTTGTTGAAGCACTCCATCTCGCCGCTGGTGCTGGTGGAGGTACAGCTTCCCAAGTCCCTCTGGAATGTCACTGCGGACCGCAACAGCATCCAGCAAGTGGTCATCAACCTCTGCGTCAATGCCGTGGACGCTATGAAGGGTCGCGCCAACAGTCGTCTCACCATCACCGCCACCAATTTTCCCCGCGCCATCACGCGTCCTGCCGGTCATGGCCAGGCCGGCACCGATTATGTGCGCCTTCAGGTGCGAGACAACGGTTGCGGCATTCCACCCGAGATACTTCAGTCCATCTTCGATCCCTTTTACACCACTAAAGCGCAGGGTGAAGGCACCGGTCTTGGACTCTCCATCTCGCACGATATCGTAGCCAAGTTCGGCGGGTGGATTGAATGCGAGTCCCAGCCCGAGGCTGAAACCACCTTCAGCGTTTATCTTCCTCGCGGCGAAAAAGTGGCCGTGGAAAAAAGACCCGCGCCGACTTCTCTTGTTAAGAGGTTTCCCTCAACGGCCAGCGCAGAGCGCATCCTCGTGGTGGATGACGATGCCATGGTGCGCACGGTCAGCGCCCGCCTCCTCAGCGGCGTCGGCTACAAGGTGGACACGGCCATCGATGGAGTGGAGGCGCTCGAATGGCTCCGCACGCCCGGGAATGCCGCCGACCTGGTCCTGCTGGATGTCTCCATGCCCCGTCTCTCCGGTCATGACACCATGCATGAAATCCGCCACCTCTGTCCCGGTGTCCCGGTCGTGATGTGCAGCGGATCCCTCACCCTCTGCGATCCCGACGCGCCCCAGGAAGGCGACCCCATGGCTCCGCCGGATGGCCGGATCAGCAAGCCCTACGATGTGGTTGAACTCACCCGCATGTTGCGCAGTGTGCTCGACCGCCGCCCGGCGGGTGCCGAGCTTTGCGTGGCTTGAGTTTTCATGTTCTTTCCGTAGTCGCTGCTGAAGCCGCACTGCCTCGCCGTGCCGTTTGTGACGAAGGCGAAGGCCTAGCTTGCGTCGCGCGGGGAATCGTCGTAATAATCGCCCATGAGTTCAAACGCGGCATTCCAGCGAGGCGTGGGTCCGTTGCTGCAGCTTCTGCTGCCGGGCAAAGAGGCCGCAGTGCAGTCGTTCAAACCTGAACGGGCCTTGCAGAAGCGCATTGAAGTGCTGGCGGAAAGGTCCACGGAAGGAATTTTAACCGCTGAAGATCGCGAGGAATACGAGGGCTATGTGCGTGCGAACAAGTTCGTCGCCATCCTTCGTCGTGAAGCCAGCCTGTTGCAGCACGCCTGCGCCGTGACCGAGGCCATCAAGACGCAAGTCAGAAACCGCGCAGGCCAGCGCTGCGAATACTGCCAGTTGCGCCAGAGCGATTCACCGCTCGCGGTGCTGCACGTCGAGCACATCATTCGGAGAAAGCACAGTGGCAGTGATGAAATATCAAAGCGAGTCCAGAATCATTTAATCACACATCACATTCATCTGATCACACACGATTAAATAGTTCAGGGCTTCACACGTGTCGACTTGAGGATTACAACCGGATTAGAAAGATGATACGTTAATGTTTTGGCCAATAATTGTGCCGCAATTTCATCTAGCTTCGCATCAAGCGCGATACTGTTATTGTCGGCCTCATGTTCTAGCGTAAGCGCATCAATGATTATTCCATCTAGTTCCACTGCGACACGATCATGCTGATGTGAGCGTTTCATTTCAGACCACTTTCTTAAGCCTTCTGCGTTAAAGGTGAGAGTGATTGTCCATCCTTTGTCCCCGTTCTTGTTGGCAACGGGTTGCATGAAGTCAGCATTAGTCAATTCTGGGCGACTTTTGACCAAGAGGGTTGAGGTCGCCCCACCTCTCTTGCCACGTTCCTTGTGCGGCATTTCCACGTAGCCGCCAACCACCCCGCCGCTGGTCTTTATCTTGGCAAGCTCGGCTGCACTTTCGGGATGAACGATGCGGAATTCGAGATGCCCAGATTCTTGAATTAAGTTGTGGATTGATTGGAGGTTTTCGTCAGTGACGCCAAGCATTAGGATGTAGAACCTGTCTGCGCCATCACGTCTGAATGTCAAAAACGTTGGATCAATTGATGATATTAACCCGGCAATAAAAAGTAGTGACTTTTTACTGGGTTAGGCTATCTTTAGCGAATGAAACAAAGAGATGCCCGCACCCTTTCCCCTCTTCAACTTGATGAGC
>VFKE01000156.1 GCA_009885695.1 Verrucomicrobiota bacterium
ATGGGGAAATACTAGCAGCATACATGGAGACGCTCCACTTTTTTATGCGACTTCTGAAACGCGTCATCAAGCCGCTGCCCAGAAAGTATTACGTGCGGCTGATTTGAAAGCCTGGCTGTCACACCATTGACCGCCCCCAATTCGTCCGCTACAATCCGAACATGACTGCCACTGTGGAACGCATCCGGAAAGAAGCCAGCCTGCTTCCGTATGACGAACGCGAGACTTTGGTTCGAGTGCTCGAACTCGATCTCGATTCGACTGCTCCTGATGATGAAAACTCCACAGAGGTCGAGGCTGCTTGGGATGCCGAGATTGACTCTCGCGTGAAGGAGATCGAGGAGGGCAAAGTTGAGCTGGTTTCCGCTGAAGACGCAGAGCGGCGTATCCGGGCCAAACTCGCAGAGCGCCGCACCAGTCAAACGTCGGCTACATGAAGCCGACGGCAATGCATCCTGCCGCCGAGCGGGAGCTGGATGAGGTCGCTGAATACTACGAAGCAATTGACCCGGATTTGGCCGATGCTTCCCTCGATTGCTTCGAGTCTTATCGCATCACTCGCACCTATCCGCCCACACCACGGAAGACCGACTCCGCCAAACCACCAGCCTTGATATGGGAAAATGTGATGGTATAAGTGATGGTATGCCGATCATGACTCATCGCACCACTTTTACCCTGGATCAGGCCACAGCACGGCGTCTCAAGCGATTGGCGGCGCGCTGGCGGATTTCCCAAGCCGAAGTTGTCCGGCGCTCGGTGGAACAGGCCGAAAAGTCGGCTGCGCCGAAAAAGCCTGACCCGGCCGCAATGTTGCGAGAGCTTTTTGCCTCAGGCGGTGGCCTTGATCTCAAAAAAGGCAACGCCTATATCGCGGAAGTCTATGAAGGCCGGAAGCATGGGCGGGGAGAATGATCTGCCTCGACGCAAATTTCCTGATCGGCGGAGTCATCGAGGCCCGGCCTGAATCCCGTCATCTCCTCGCCTGGTTCGAGGCCGGGGAGACGTTTTGCACGCCGGCTCCCGCTTGGTATGAATTTCTATGCGGTCCAGTGAACCTCTCCCAGGTCAACACGATGCTGGCCTTCCTCACCGAAGGAATCATCGCCTTTGAGGAATCGCAGGCGCTTATCGCCGCCCGTCTTTTCAATGCGGTCAATCGTTCCCGTCGCTTGCGGGTGGATGCCATGTTCGCAGCAGCCGCCATCAGCCAAGGGGCACGGCTGGCTACCCTCAATATGGCTGATTTCGGGCAATTTGTTCCTCACGGCCTCGAGCTGGCGCATCCTCCCTCACCTTAGGCAACAACAGAGGTGGCATGAGAACGCCGCGCGGCATCCCGTGCTTTGCGACGCTCGTTGAGCCAGGCAAGTCCAAGACACACTGCGAGCAAGGCGACGAACGTGAGCGCCACGGCGGGAAGCGACAGCGTGCGCCCGATGCGTTGATCCAAGGGCACACCGCCGATCGGCAGCGAGTAGATGATGATCAGATGGGCCACATAGACGAGCAATGATTCGCGACCCGCGAGCTGCAACCACTGCGGCGCCAGCCAAACAGAGACACGCATCACCAGCCAGACGATAATAAACAAATAGCCCAGCCGTTCCATGAAGAAGGCGGGATGCTGATAAAGATAATGCTGTGGCTCGAAGACGTAGCCCGCGATGATGAACGCCATGCCCAGCGGGAGATTGATCACCGCTCGAGGCTCGCAGCGCGATGCCAGCGCGCCTGCCGCTGCGAAGGCAAACCACGGGAACAGCGGAAAGAGCGAGCCAGTGTCATGATGGAGCCAGGCATCCAGAGGCATGAAGTCCGTATGCCATGCAGCAGCGCAAGGTGCCAACCCCACCACGATCAGCGCCATCAACAACAACACGACATCGAACCATGTCCGCTTGAGTTGACCGATGCACATGATGATGACCAGACTCGCGGCCAGACATTGCAGCACGTCTGTTTGCAAAAGGATGCGCCAGCTTTCGGCGGAGAAGTCTCCCTTCATCCAGTAATCCCACGGCACATGCAGCAGGTAGCCGACGAGAGCGATCAAGCCGAGTCGCTGAAGCCTGCGCAACGAGACCACTGTTTTATCGTCGCGGTGCAGTCGACGAATGGCTAACCCCTGCACGTAGCCCGCGATCCAGAAAAAGCCGGGCGCAATGAGGCCGTCGTAATACTTCAACTCATGAAGCCAGCGCGCGGAGTCGAAAGACTTGTCGAGAAAGGCATTGATGACATGCGTCTCGATCATGCCCACGACCGCGAGTCCGCGAAGGACATCGATCCAGGCAAGGCGGCTCGTGGGTGAGGACATGATGATTTACAATGGCGATCAAGTTGCAGTGCAACGTGATGCGCGCACGCCCTGCCTGGCAACTTGAAATTTTCAGGAATTGAACCGGTGAGCGGAGCGCATAAGGGAGCGCGGGCGTCTCGCCCGTGCATTACCAGGCAAACACGGGCGAGACGCCCACGCTCCCTTCACAAATCATCCATTACCGCAAAGTGCCTATCCCTTGATGGGCTGCAAAGCACCGTCAACATTCCAGCCTGAATGAAGCGAGACGCATCACCTGCTTACCCGCCGAGCACCGACATCTCGGCCTTAGGTTGCAAGATTGTGGCCGCAGAACGCAACTCACTGTAGCGATCTCCACGCCCCTGCCAGATCGCACGGATGGACTGCGTGATTCCCTCGTCTCTCATCCCGGAGCGGAGCAAGGCGCGAAGATCGTGACCTTCTGAGGCAAAGAGACAGGTGTAGAAATGACCGTCCGCCGAAATCCGGGCGCGCGTGCAGCCACGGCAGAATGGCTGGGTCACCGACGCGATGACACCAATTTCGCCTCCGTCTCGATGCCGGTAACGGCGCGCAACCTCGCCAGGATAGTTCGGCGCAACCGGATCGACTGGGAACACCCCCTGAAGGCGCGAGATGATTTCCCGGGCGGAAACCACATCGTCCATGCGCCAGCCGTTGGTGTTACCCACATCCATGTATTCAATGAAACGCAGAATGAACTCCGGCCCCCGAAACCGGCGCGCCATGGGAATGATCTGATCCTCGTTCACACTGCGCTTCACGACCATGTTGATCTTCAACGGCGCGAACCCCGCTACGACAGCGGCATCGATGCCCGCCAGCACGCGATGCACTGGAAAGTCCACGTCGTTCATCGCGCGGAATATTCCGTCGTCCAAAGCATCGAGACTTACCGTCAAGCGGCGCAATCCCGCGGCATGCAATGGCTTCGCAAACTGCACCAATGCGGATCCGTTGGTGGTCATGGCGATGTCGCGCAATCCATCAATGGCAGACAACTGACTGATCAACACCGGCAGTTCACGCCGCAGCAAGGGTTCGCCACCGGTGAGCCGCACCTTCTCCACGCCAAGCGCGACGAAGATGCGCGCCAGCCGTGATAGTTCTTCAAAGCTGAGAATATCGCTCTTGGGCAAAAACGCATGATCGGGCCCGAACACCTCCCGCGGCATGCAATAGGTGCAACGGAAGTTGCAGCGATCGGTCACGGACAGACGCAGATCACGCAAGGGCCGGCCCAACCGATCGAGCGGAGCGCGGGTCACTGCTGATGCATTATACTTATCCATCACGCATTAACTACCGCCTTCGAGGCTGGCATGCAAAGTTCTTATAAAATGATCTCGACTGCTACTAGAGCATTTTAAAAAAGACGTAGCCGCATCTCGTAAGAGTGCGGGAAGAAACCACGACAGCCTATGAGGTCTGCATATATCCCGCGTTCTCACGAACGCGGCTACGAAAATATTTAAACCTCTCTAATCATTTCACGCCTCGACGCGATCCCGGTATGTTGGAGTCGGCTTGCCAGGACGGAAATGCTCCAGATGATCGAGTTTCATATCCAGCCCGGCGTGGGCAGCCTGGACTCCAGCGACGCTTTCCCTGACCACTGCCGCCAGCATATCCGGATCGGCCTCGGCCCGGAGATTCAGGATGATCTGGCCAGCCTCCACTGGCTCATCGAGCTGGATGCAAAGTTCCGGCCGGTAGTCGTTGCGCACGAGGTTGATCACCGCCACTTCGCCGCTGATGGCGTCGTCGGGACTAAGCGTCATCTTGAGGTGTGCGATCTCAGCATCCTGGGCGGCCAGCCGTTTCTGCAGCGTCTCCGCCAGCGACGCCAGAAGTTCCTGCGCGTCGAACTCGTCCTGCGATGTCACATTGATCGTCGCATTGAGCCAGCCCAGCAGCGCCTCGCCCTCGGCATACAATTCGTAATCAACCTCCATCGTGCCGCGCGGCTGCTGCTCGGCACTTTCGATGAAACCAAACCACGCTTCGAGATTGATACCATCGCGAGGAGAAGCGGCGATGACCTTGGCGTGAGGAAACTCACGTTGCAGCGCGCTCATGAGTTCATCGAGTTTGTCCGACTGTAGCAACTCACACTTCGAGACCACAATGACATCCGCCTCCTCCAGCTGCTTCCGATAAATGTAAACCACCTTGGATGAGAAACTGCCACCCTCGTCCAAGCCGAGCACCCGTCGCGCCCGGACAGGATCAACCAGCACCGAGAGCGGCGCGATGGAAAACGCGTTGCCGTAGATGCGCCGCAAGGGATAGGTCACGGTCGCGACCAAATCCGTGCAGCTTCCAACCGGTTCAGCGATGAACACATCCGGCCGGGCCGTCTCCTCCAGACGGTCGGCGGCATCCATCAGCGAGTTGAAACGGCAGCAGAAGCACCCGCCGGGAATCTCTTCCGTGGCAAAGCCCTTCGAGCGCAGCATCTTGGTATCCACCAGCTCGCTGCCCTGATCGTTGGTGATCAGCCCCACCTTCAGGCCGCGATCCGTCAGACGTTGGGCGAGCCGGGCGACTGCGGTGGTCTTGCCGGCTCCGAGGAACCCGCCGATCATGATGTAACGGGCTTTTTGCGACATGGGGATAGCTTGAGGGACATGCCAATCAACGACCATTGGCAAGCCGTCAACGACGAGATCATCAAGGTGCGGCATAAAATCCGCGACGTTTCTGAACATTTTGCCGACATTGGACAATTCCCTGCTTGCCAAGTGACCAGTCTCTATCAAGAGATTGCGCAGCCCAGTTGCACGCCGTCAATCATCGCCCCATCCCGCCGCCCATGAAATTCTGGATTCCCGTTCTCGCCATCGCCTTCGCATCCGCCCTTGCAGCGGAGGTGGCTTCTCCCGACCAGCAAGCACGATTCCTCGCCGGCCTTACCGTAACGGATCCCGCGCTTCAGGCGCTGACTGCGGAAAGCATCTGGCAGCAGCATCAGCGCGAGTTCAATGAATCCTGGAATAAGCTGGAAAACGGCCAGCTGGCAAAAATCCGCAACTGGAGCCCGCAGACTTTGGGAAACGACGCGAACTCACGCGACCCGCTTTACTATTTTTTTAGCGGCCCTGATTTTCTTTATGCCAGCACCTTGTTTCCCAAAGCCTCCACTTACATTTTCTGTGGACTGGAGCCGGTCGGACCCGTGCCGGATGTCGCCGCCTTGCCGCGCGGCTCGATGGCGCCATCTCTCGGCAACCTCCGCAAATCTCTCAACGCGGTGCTCAGCTTCAGCTTCTTCCTGACCAAGGAAATGAAGGTGGACCTGCGCGCCACCCAGCTCTCCGGAATCCTCCCGGTGCTCTACGTCTTCATGGCCCGCACGGGCAACACCATCAAGAGCACCGAGCTGGTGAGCTTGAACAACGATGGCGACATCGCCACAGAGAACGCGCCAACCTCCGGCGTCAAAATCATCTTCTCGCGTGATTCAGGCCCGGACCAGACGCTCTACTACTTCAGCACGGATTTCTCGAACGCAGGAATCAAGAACCGGCCCGGGTTCATCCGCTTCTGCGGCAAACAAGGCGGCGGCAACGGCCTGGTCAAAGCAGCCTCCTATCTGATGCACATGAATGAATTCTCCGACGCCCGTGATTTCCTGCTGGCGACCAGCAAGACC
>VFKE01000186.1 GCA_009885695.1 Verrucomicrobiota bacterium
CCCCAGCAACTCCACCGCCTTCTCCGGCGCGATGGCTTCATGGAAATTATCCTCGACCATGCAGACCGCGAGCGGGTTCTGCTCTGCTTCAGGCCCGACATGGCGCACGGTGGTCACAAAGTCCGCAACCTTGGTCGCGATCAGGGAAAGGAGGCTGAAGATTAGGAGGATGTTGGCTATGGCGTCCATGCCTGTGACTGAGACTCGATTATAGAAGCCAGTGCAAGGCGGGGCACTATGTTCCTTCCTTAGGTGTCCAGACGCGGCAGGAGCCGTTTCTATGCGAATGGAGACAAGCGTGGCTGAAACCGCCAGAATGCAAGGAAAGTGCAAGTGCGAACTTTTTTCTTGCCTGCAATTTAAGTCATAACTCCCTGACTCTCAAAGAGAGCCGCCTGTCGGACTCGAACCGACGACCTGCTGATTACAAATCAGCTGCTCTACCAACTGAGCTAAGGCGGCATGTTTTTCATAACAAACTGGTCATGAAAATAGTAAAACGAGTCTCTGAGATTTTTCTATACTTGCTCGGTTCACGCGAGTCAAGCAGAGCGATTGAACTTGAAAGAATTAGTGCGTGCTCACCTGTCCTTCGCGTGAGCTTGCCCCGACACCTCTCTGCGGCGGCAAGCACCAACAAACATGCCGGGCTCCAGCGTTGCAGCAGGATTAAGATTCCCGCTTGGCGACCCTCACCATCTGTGCAAAACTCCCCTCCCCCAATGCAAAGCAAAGCCAGCCCAGCGCCCGCCACACGATTGTTCATCGTGGATGCGGACACTGATTTCGTCACTTGGGCGGCCTCCCACCTCAAGGCCCCCGGTGTCACGGTGGAAAGTTTTGCCCGTGGCGAAGATGCCCTCATCGCTTATGCAAAGGAGCGGGCCGATCTGGTTCTCAGTGAAGCACGATTGCCCGGCATCACCGGAATCGAACTGCTCAAGCGCCTCCGTCAGCAGGATCCCAATGCCATGGTGCTGCTCTACAGCGGACCTGCGGCCACCAGCGCGGTGATCGAATCCATGCGCCTCGGCGCCTACGATTTCCTGCGCAAGGAGCAGCTGCCTTACGATCTACGGTCGGTCGTGGAACACGCTCTTGGCGCTGTGGATGCCCGCAAGGTCACGCTGGCCAGTGCCTCGCCCGTCACCTCCGAAAGCCTTCAAGAAACCATCATCGGCCGTTCCCAGGCCATGCAGGAGGTTTTCAAAATGATCGGCCGCGTCTCCCGCTCCGACGCCGCCGTGATGATCACGGGAGAGAGCGGTTGCGGCAAGGAACTCGTTGCCCGCGCCGTCCACAAGTTCAGTCCTCGGACGCTGAAGGATTTCGTCGCCATCAATGTCACCGCCATCCCGGACAACCTGCTGGAAAGCGAAATCTTCGGCCACGAGAAAGGCGCTTTCACCGGCGCAGCCACGCAGCGCATGGGCCGCTTCGAGCAATGCGATGGCGGCACGCTCTTCCTCGACGAGATCGGCGACATGCCGCTCACCGTGCAGAGCAAGCTTCTGCGGGTCCTGCAAGACGGCGAATTCAGCCGGGTCGGCGGCAACGACACCCAAAAAACCGACGTGCGTGTCCTGGCCGCCACCAACAAGAATCTCGAAGATGAAGTCGCCGAGGGCCGCTTCCGCGAAGATTTGTTTTACCGTCTCAATGTCGTGCGCATTCACATCCCGCCGCTGCGCGAGCGGCGCGACGATGTCCGCACCTTGGCGGAATTTTTCCTCCATCGCATGGCGTTGCGGCGGCGCACGCCGCAAATGCGTTTCAGTGAGGACGCGCTCTCGATGCTTGAAGCTTACGATTGGCCCGGGAACGTGCGCGAACTGGAGAATACGATCCAGCGCGCTTGCGCCCTGTGCAACACCGACGTGCTTCTGCCGGCTGACATCCCCGTCGGCAGCAACACCCATCGAGTCGCCACGCCGATCCACACGCTCACCCGCATGCAGGATGCCTTGCAGAGCCTCATCCAAAACGCTCAAAGCATTTCCGACTTTGAACTGATGCCCTGGCTGGAACGTGAAATGCGCAAGGTCGCCCTGCGGCATTTCCAAGGAGACCACGACAAGGCCGGCAAACTTCTTGGTGTGCCCGTTCCGCCTGTTGTGAAAGGCGAGCATCGCCCAACGGATCCGCGCCCAGCACCGAAAGCCGCCTCCCCAAAGACATCCCCCCGCTCGCGCAAAGCTTCGTAGTAGAATCTGGAGTGCGGCGGCACGACACCGCTTTCACAAGCCGCGACATGTCGCGACTCATGAAAGCGCTGACACGTCAACGTACTCCAAAAAAATTCCGCCACGTCCGCGTTTCCCACGCCGGACGTGGTTCATCGTCGTTTCATGCCAACACCGGCTACTACAATCATCACTCCACCCGCCGCTCCAGCGCTGGTGGACCGGGTGCGACGTGTCTCGGCGTTTTCCAGCCGACTGCGGAATTTCCAGGACGGCAAGGGCATCGTTCTCGATCACATCACACGTGAAGCCTGGCCTTTCGCCGCGGCGCTGACACTCAAGTCTGCCAAGCATAAACGCGCCTGGGTGCTGTGCCCTGATGCCCGCACTCAAGAACAGGTACACGCTGATCTCACCGCCTGGGGTGTGACATCCTGGTTTTTTCCAACACTGGCCACCAACGATGACACCAACGCGTTGGGCGATCCCGACACGCACGCAGAGCGCGTCTCCATTCTCGCACGCATCAATGGAAGCAACGCGGGTATCGTTGTGATCTGTGCCGGCAGCCTGGAAGAATCCGCGCCCGCGCCCGGTGAACTCGTGGCGTCCGGCAAGGATTTGCGCAGCGGGATGACGCTCGATGTTGAAACTCTGCTCGTCGACGTCGCCGATGCTGGATACGAACGCGTGCCGGTGGTGGCGGAGCGCGGTCATTTCGCGCGCCGCGGTGGCATCGTGGATATTTTTCCATGGATGGCCGAGGAGCCGCTCCGGATCGAATTTCTCGAAGATAAAATAGAATCGCTCCGCGCCTTCGACATCCATACGCAGACCTCCGTGCGTCATCTCGACAGCGTCACCCTTCTCCTTCAGCAAAGCGCGGCTGGTGGCGACACGGCGAATGTCAGGGAGCACATCCGCAGCGGCGACATGATCATCGCCATCGAATGTGTTTGGGAAAGTGGCACAGGCTTGGAGCCTGTGTGTAGCCCGGGCATTCTGCCCGGACCAGCAGAGGCCGGCAGAATGCCCGCCAAACACACAGGCTCCAAGCCTGTGCCACACGTCTTCATCACCAGCGGAGCTGACCCCAGCGAGGTGCAAGAAGATTTCACCACGGCCATGTTCGAGAATCCACTCGGCGTGTTTGATGCCGGTGATTTCGTGCTGCACGAAGCCCGGCGCACGCGCTTTGCCAAGCAGGTCGAAGAATGGCGTCGTGATGGTTGGCGGGTGACGATGTTCTTTCACAACGAAGGCGAGCGCGAACGATTCGAGGAACTCATCGGAGCAGAATGGATCAAACAAAATGCGCTCGTGCTCGCATCCGGCCTGCTGCACCGCGGGTTCACTGTTCCGAGCGCCAGGCTGGCTGTGCTGACCGGCGCAGAAATCTTCGGTCGTCACCAGCACACGAGACGCGTGCGGGGCACCAAGCTCGATGAAGCCCAGGTGCTGTGCCAGGCGCGTGACCTGCTGCGCGAAATGAAAGAGGGTGATCTCGTTGTCCACGCGGACTGCGGCATCGGTAAATTTACCGGCGTCGAAGTGCGCGGCGCGGCGCGCGAAGAAGTGCTCGTGATCCAGTATGCGGACGCTGCAAAACTCTTCGTGCCGGTGGCACAGGCCCATCTGGTCTCACGCTATGTCGGCACCGGTGGTCGAACACCTCCGCTTAACAAAATCGGCGACGCACGCTGGAGCCGGACCCGCGCCAATGCGGAACGCAGCGTGGAGGAGTTCGCCGCGAAGATGCTCTCCACGCAGGCCCAGCGCCAGACGGTCAAGGGATTCTCCCACACGCCCGACAACAAATGGCAGGTGGAGTTCGAGCAGTCATTTCTCTATCGCGAAACGACGGACCAGCTTCGTTGCACCGAAGAGATCAAACGTGACATGGAAATCGAAAAGCCGATGGACCGCCTGCTCTGCGGCGATGTGGGATTCGGCAAGACCGAGGTCGCTATCCGCGCGGCCTTCAAAGCGGTGATGAGCGGACGGCAGGTAGCGGTGCTGGTGCCCACCACCGTACTGGCGCAGCAGCACTGGCACACCTTCCGCGAGCGCATGTCCGACTACCCCGTCAAGGTGGAGATGCTCAGTCGTCTCACCCCAGGAAAAAAGGAGCGGGAAATTGTCCGGGACATTCGCGAAGGCACTGTCGACATCGTGATCGGCACGCACCGGCTGATCTCGCGGGACGTGCATTTTAAAAACCTCGGACTGGCGGTGATCGACGAAGAGCAGCGCTTCGGCGTAATGCACAAGGAGCGTTTCAAGGACTTGTTCCGTCTGGTCGATGTGCTGACACTCAGCGCCACGCCGATTCCTCGCACGCTCTATCTGGCGCTGATGGGCATCCGCGACATGTCCACCATCGAAACCCCGCCGCCCAACCGCCACCCGGTGCAGACCACCATCTGCGGTTACGACGAACGCATCATGCGCGACGCCATCAACGCGGAGATCGAGCGCGGCGGCCAGGTTTTCTTTCTGCACAACCGCGTGATGAGCATCGAGAAAGTGAAGGCCAAAATCGAGGCGCTCTGTCCGCAAGCGCGGGTGCTGGTGGGTCACGGGCAGATGGACGCCAACATGCTCGAGGACGTGATGCAAACTTTTGTTAATGGCGAGGCGGACGTGCTCGTGTGTACCACGATCATCGAGAGCGGTGTCGATATTCCGAACGCCAACACCATTATCATCGACCGGGCGGACCGTTTCGGACTGGCCGATCTTTACCAGCTTCGCGGTCGCGTCGGTCGCGGTGGCGAACGGGCCCACGCCTGGCTCATGCTCCCGCGCGACCTCATGTCCGGTGGGGATGCGCGCAAGCGCGTGAATGCAATCAAGCAGTACACCGCGCTCGGCAGCGGCTTCAAGATCGCCATGCGCGATCTGGAAATTCGCGGTGCGGGAAATCTTCTTGGCACCGAACAGAGCGGCCACATCGCGGCGGTGGGCTTTGACCTTTACTGCCAGATGCTGAAAGTCGCGGTCGCACGGATGCAGGGACGCCGCGCCGCGTCACCTGCGGAAGTCAGCCTGCATGCCGCTTTTCTCTGCTTCAGCGAGGCGCAGTTCGCGCAGAGCGATCCGGCTTCCATGCCGGATTCCATTTTGCAGACGCTTGCGCCCGTCTTCATACCCTCGGCTTACATCGAGGATGTAAAGCAGCGCATCACGGCCTACCGCCTGCTGGGTGAAGTAATGAAGCGCAAGGAACTGGATGCTCTGGAGCGCGACTGGCGCGACCAGTTCGGTCCCCTGCCCGCTGCTGTGGAGAACCTGCTCTGCTGTGCCGCACTGAAGCTCGCCGCCGCACACGCCGGCGTGAGCCAGATCGAGATCAAAGATAACAAACTCATGATTACAAAGAATGGCCGCTACCTCCAGCCGGACGGGAGGTTTCCCAGATTGACAGCGCAGGAGCCCCCCCTACTCTTGCGTGAAGCCCTTCAACTTTTACGAAGCCTCTGACATGAACACATTCACACGATTTTCTTCCGCAGCACTCTCCGCGTTGATCCTGCATGGCCTGGCCAGCCTGAGCATGGGCGAGACCTACAGCATCGCTGCCACGGTCAATGGCAAGCCCATCACCAGCAAAGAGGTGCGCGACGCCGTGGAAGCCCAGGAACAGATGATCCGCATGACTGTGAGGGACAGCGATGAAGCTCAGCGGCGGCTCTCGGACCTCCATGAACGGGCACTGGATGCGCTCATCGAGCGGCAGCTGGTGCTCAGTGAATTTGACAAGATGGGCGGGTCCATCAAGCCCGAATACATCGAAGATGAGATCAAGCGCATCATCATTGAGAGCTTCGGCGGCGACCGCGAAAAGTTCATCGTCGAACTCGCCAAGACAGGCATGACCCTGAAAAAGTTCCGCGAACTACAGGAAAAACTGATCATCGTGCAGGTGATGAAGCAGCAGCACATGCGCGGCCTCACACCTCCTACACCTGCGGAAGTGACCGCCTTTTACAATAAAAATTCTGACAAGTTTCGCGATAAAGACTTCGTCAAAATCAGCACCATCACCATTCCAAAGTATCCCGTCGGAGGTGATGCCAGCGCGACCGTGGAGAGTCAGAAAAAAATCGCCGAGGAAGTGCGCACCAAGATCAGCGGTGGTGGTGACTTCACCCAGCTGGCCAAAACCTATTCCCAGGACAGTCATGCCGGCCTGGGTGGAGAGTGGGATTGGATCGAACGCTCGCAGATGGACAAGAAGGTCGCCGAGACCGCCTTCTCCCTCAAGACGGGTGCGATCAGCAAGGTCATTGATGTCGGCTCGAGTTACATGGTCATCCTCTGCGTCGCCAAGCGCCCGGGGCCCGAGGTGTCCATCGACAAGGTCCGGCCTGACATTGAAAAGATCATCAAAGCAGAAAAGGGACGTGAAGCCATCAATGGCTGGCTCATCAGCCTGGCGCGCAAGTCCACCATCCAGCCCGAGCGCGTGCGCAGCACTTTCATGACGCGCATCGGCCGGGAAATAGAGTAGATGCCGGCCATTATTTGAGTAGCCGCGTCTCGTGAGAGCGCGGGACGATGGCGGACATACCATGGCCCGAACAAGATTCTTCCCGCGCTCTCACGAGACACGGCTACGGTTCACCCCACCCCACCGAAACGCCGGTCACGTCGGCTGAATTCTCGGATCGCTTCAACGAGCTGCGGCTTGCGAAAATCCGGCCAAAGTGTCTGCGTGATGTAGAACTCCGTATAACTGAGCTGCCAGAGCAAAAAATTAGAAATGCGCATCTCTCCACTGGTGCGGATGAGCAGGTCCGGGTCGGGAAAATAGCGGGTATAAAGATGCTTGCTGAAGACGTCGGCAGTGACCATGCCCTTGTCGAGATGGCCTTGCTCGACGCTTTCAACGAGGCTGCGGATGCCGTCGATAATCTCCTCCCGCGCACCGTAGCTCAGCGCGAGGATGAGCGTGAGGCCGGAGTTTTGTGAAGTCGCTTCGATGGTTTTGTGGAGCTGTTTCTGGGTGCGCTCCGGGAGGTCGTGGAGCCGTCCGATGGCCTGCAGTCGCACGTTCTGCTCCATGAGTTTTGGCATTTTGATCTTGAGGAAATGCTCCAGCATTTTCATCAGCGCACTGACCTCTATCTTGGGGCGCTTCCAGTTTTCCGTGGAAAAGGCATACAGCGTAAGAAATTCCACGCCGACCTCGCCGCAGCCTTCAACAATCGCCTCCACCGAATCCGCGCCCCGGCGATGCCCCTCGGTGCGCGGCAGTCCGCGCTCCTTCGCCCAGCGTCCGTTGCCATCCATGATGATGGCGATGTGGCGCGGGATTTTGAGGTCGTCAGTCTTGGCGCTCATGCAATCAGTCCAGCACCAGCGTCTGATCGCGCGCGGGTCCGATGCCGAGCAGCGAAATCCGCGCTCCAGCAAGTTCCGCGATGCGGTCGAGATAGGCCCTGGCCTTCGGGGGAAGCTGCGAGCCATCCGTAATGCCGCTGAGATCCTGCTTCCAGCCTTGGTGGGTTTCACACACCGCGCGGCAGCGCTCCATTTCGGCAACAGTTGCCGGTGGATGCTTGATCGTTTTCCCATCAAGCTCGTAATGCGTGCAAATTTGAACGCTGTCCAGACCGTCAAGGCCGTCCAGGTTTGTGATCGCAATCTCGTCGCAGCCATTCACCATCACCGCGTAGCGCAGGAGCACGGCATCGAGCCAGCCGCAGCGGCGCGCCCGGCCCGTGGTGGAACCAAATTCCCGCCCCATGCCATGAAGCATGTCAGAGATGTTTTCATTCTCGCAGACGAACGGCCCGCTGCCGACACGGGTGGTGTAGGCCTTGGCGACTCCGATGACGCGATCAATCTTGCGCGGGGAAACTCCGCTGCCCGTACAGGCGCCGCCCGCAGTGGTATTGGACGAGGTCACGAAAGGATAACTGCCGTGATCAATGTCCAGATAGCTGCCTTGCGCGCCTTCAAAAAGAACGTGCTTGCCAGCGGCAATCGCCTCATTGAGGACAACGACCGTGTTGGCGACATGGGGCTGCAATTGCTTCGCTGCGGAGGTGATTTCCGCGACCACGGCCGCGACATCAATTCTCTCCGCGCCTGCTCCCATGAGTTCCTGGTTGTGCAGCTCCGCGCGCCATTTGATTTCGGCCGCGAGGCTGGACAGGTCGCGCAGGTCGGTGACGCGCAATCCCTGTCGTTCAATTTTATCAGCGTAGGTCGGACCGATCCCGCGTCCGGTGGTGCCGATTTTATTCACGCCCCGGCGCTTCTCCCGCGCGAGGTCGAGCGCGCGATGGTAAGGCAGCGTTAGATGAGCATGCTCGCTGATGAGCAGGTTCCTCGGCGTGATGGTCACGCCCTGCGAGCGCAACTTGGCAATTTCCTCGAGAAGGCCGAGCGGATCGATGACGACGCCGTTGCCGATGATGTTGAGTTTATCCGGCCAGAGAATGCCACTGGGGACAAGATGCAGGATGTATTTCTGGCCGCCGCTGATGACGGTGTGACCCGCGTTGCTGCCGCCCTGCGCGCGGGCGACGACGTCGCTGCGTTCAGTGAGATAATCGACTATTTTGCCTTTGCCTTCGTCCCCCCATTGGAGACCGACGATGATGGTGTTGGACATGATGAAGTGAAAAAAGGTGTAAGTGACAAGGGAGATGGCGCGCGGTCAAGTCGCAGGGTCTGACCTGTGATGGAATTTTCCGTCTGGCATCTGCATCGGGCAGTCAGTGATATTCACGAACCCATCACGGAAATCAGGAACATGGCACCAGCACAGACGAGAAGGGAAATAAGGCCGATCATAATAAACAGGCTGGCGACTTTGTCTTTTTTCTTCACCTTGGGACCGAAACCCTTGCGCAGGCGAACCGGGCAGGGCGTTGCACCAAAACCGGTGATAACCACAGCAGCGGCTGGCGCACAGGTCCAAGACGACTGCGACTCCCCTTCCTCTAGGATTTTGGATGATTCCTCCACGGCGGGTTCCGGCGTGACGTCCCCTCCAACCAGAATACCCTCGACACTGCCAATTTTGAATTTTCCACCCGGCTTGATTGTGGCGCGGTCAAGGCGCTCGCCACCGACATGCGTGCCGTTCGTCGAGCCCAGATCAACCAGTTCAATGTCATTTCCCATGAGCAAGATTTCACCGTGATGACTGGATACCGAGCTGTCCGGCACCACAATATCATTGCCCTCAGCGCGACCGACAGTCGCCCGGTCCACGGTGAGTTCAAATTCAAGCTTGGTGCCGTCCGGTGTGGTGAGTTGGAGTTTTGGCATTGAGCAATTAGAGTTAGCAGGCGTCTTGGCAGGAGGCAAGCAGTAGTGACGGCAGGATGCTGTTACCGCTTCCCCGCCACTATCAATTCCGCGAACTCGCTAAAAAAATAACTGGCATCATTCGGCCCCGGTGCTGCTTCGGGATGGTATTGCACGCTGAAGACTGGCCAATCCTTGTGGCGCAAGCCCTCAACGGTGTTGTCGTTAAGATTGACATGCGTGACTTCGACGTTCGATGGCAGGGCCGAGTCATCCACCGTGAACCCGTGGTTTTGCGCGGTGATGGCCACCTTGCCACTGCGAAGATCCTTGACCGGCTGATTGGCACCGCGATGACCGAATTTCATTTTGAATGTATTTCCACCGAAGCAATGGCCGAGAATTTGGTGGCCCAGACAAATGGCGAAAATCGGCTTCTTTCCCACGAGCTTTTTTACCTCGGCATGAATGTAGTCGAGCGCCGCAGGATCGCCGGGGCCGTTGCTCAGGAAAATGCCGTCGGGCTTGAGCGCCAGCGCGTCCTCCGCTTTCGTCGTGGATGGCACCACCTGCACGTCGAAGCCCTCCTGCCGCAAACGGCGCAGAATGTTGCGTTTGATGCCGAAATCGAAGGCCACGATGCGGTGCTTCGCGGGCGGCAGGGCGGCGAAGGCACCGTCACGCCCGGCAACGATGTTCTGTGATGGATTCGGGATGCCCCAGCGGCAGCTCTCGATGTTGGATTCGTCCCAGCGAAATGCTTTTTTTACGGACACTTCTTTGACGAAATCACTGCCGCTCATCGGCGCACTGTCTTGCGCCAGTTGCACAGCTTCCGCCACGGTCGCCGTGCCGCTGGTAATTGCGGCGCGCATCGCGCCGCGCGTGCGCAGATGCTTAGTCAGCGCCCGGGTGTCGATGCCTTGAATGCCAGGAATATTCCAGCGTTTCAGGTAGTCGTTGAGCGACTCTTCACTGCGCCAGTTGCTCGGCGTGTCGCAGAGTTCCTCGATGACAAATCCGCGGACATGCGGCTCATCGCTCTCGCCATCAAAGCGGTTGATGCCGTAGTTTCCGATTTCCGGATAAGTCATGGTCACGATCTGTCCGCGATAAGACGGATCTGTCAGCACCTCCTGGTAGCCGGTCATGGAGGTGTTGAAACAGATTTCACCCGTGCGGGTGTCCGCCGCGCCGAATGCTTCGCCTTCAAAATAGCGCCCGTCTTCCAGGGCGAGGATTGCTTTCATCATGTCGATGGTGGGGGGATAACGCGGTTTCACCCCGCAGGCAAGCGCGAGCTTTCCGGCCTGTCCTTGGTCCAGAAATCAACAGCACCTCAGCGGCAGTCCGGGGACGAAGCGTGATGATGACATTATGCGAATAAATGTTTTGACCGGATTTGATTTCAACTTTCCATTTGGAACCTAAACCGATGAATAAAAAACTCCTCCTGCTGACGGGACTGATGGCTTTCCCGATCCTTCCGCTGACAGCGGCTGCCGCCACATCTTTCCCCGGGAAAGATCCCATCATCAGCTATGAAATACCGGCGAAATGGACATCCGAACTGGCCAAGGATGGCAGCCTCTCCATTAGCTCCAAGAGCGGACGAGTGGCAGTGACCTTCGGAGAGGCTCCTGTGGCCGCGAGCCTGGAGGCGCTGGAAAAATCTCTGCCCGAGATGGTGAAGATTTTGCAGGATCCCGTGGAGACGGAAAAGCCCAAGGAACATACCGAGGGCGGGCTGACGGGATACACCGCCACCTATGTGGGGAAGATCGACGGCAAGCCAGCCATGGTGATTTATGTGCTTTTCGAGGGCGAAAAGAAACGCGCCATCCTCGGCAACATGATCCTGATCGACCCTGAGACCATGCCGAAGAATGACGATGAGGCATTCAAGGCTTTCATGCACTCGCTGAACGGCGCCGCCCAGACTGACGATGATCCAGTTAAAGCAGCAGCGGAAAAATCCTCAGCGAGTTCCTACCCAAAGAAACGTCCCGTGCTGAACTACGAAGTGCCAGAAGGCTGGACCACCGAAGTGGACGAGGAAGATGACAGCATCTCCATCAACTCGGAAAGCGAACGCATATCGGTCAACTTCACGGAGGTTCCCACGATGGCGACCATGGAATTGTTTAAAGAGATGCTGCCGGAGATGGTGACCGGCTTGACGAATCCCAAAGCTGCCAAGGAAGCTGTGGAACACACGGAAGCAGGGCTGGCGGGATTCACCGCGACCTATGCCGGGACGGTCGAAGGCACGGCGGTATCCGCCATCTTTGTGCTCTTCAAAGCCGGCAAGGACCGCGCGATCTTGGGCAACATGATTCTGGAAGATCCCGCAACTTTGTCCAAGGAAGACAGCGAAGCGTTTGGTGCCTTCATGAAATCCATGAAGGGCGCCATAACCAAATCCAGATCGCCTCGGCGTTTGTAAATATTGTCCCGGTTGAAATAATACGGGAGAGACACTGCTGCCCCACCTGAGCAAGCTGGAAGCGACGCTCGTCGCAATTCCCCAGGGAGGCGCGTATTAGCCTAGGAAGGAAAGGCGATGCTGATAGCTGATAGTCCATAGCCTGAAAATCAGGGGTTACGAGTTCATCAAGTGCTCACCCGGAAGATGACAGATCACGCCTCATATGTTCAGTTCAGCATCAGGCTATCAGCAATTGGCTATCCGCTATCAGCTCCGTTTTGAAGTCTAAACCATTCCCAGCTTCATTTTCCCCTCCTCGGAGATCATGCTCTGGTTCCACGGCGGATCCCACACCAGTTCGACAGCGGCCTCGTCCATGTCCTCAATGGTCATGATGCGGGCCTGGGCGTCAGCGGCGATGGTGGGTCCCATCCCGCAGCCGGGGGCAGTGAGGGTCATCTTGACCGTGGCTTTTTGCTTCCCATCGGTGTTCTCCACCCGGCAGTCGTAAACCAGTCCGAGGTCCACGATGTTCACCGGAATCTCGGGATCAAAGACCCCGCGAAGTTGCTGCCACACTTCCGTCTCTAGGTCGCCAGCGTCGCTGGGGATGTTGGACGATGAACTGGTCTCGGCTTTTTTCTTTTCCTCTGCAGCATCAATGCCGAGCGCATCGGCGTCTTTCGACTGGATGCGCGCCAGGCCGTGATCGGTGGCCACGGTGTAGGTGCCGCCGAGCGCCTGAGTGATGATGACGCGGGTGCCGGCAGGCAGCTTGACGTGGTCGCCGCTGGGAATCTGGATGGCCTCGACTTCGCGAGAGAGTGTGATGTCGGAATGCATGGATGGAAAAATGGTTGATTGGTTCTTCGTTTTTGGTTCTTGGTCAGGAACCGATGGGGATGATTTTGATCTTGCCGGCTTTTTTGTCGGCGGCGGAAAGTGCGTCATGCAGCGTCGGGGCGGTGCTGGTCTGATTTTCTAAAGTTCCAAAGCTCTGAGGCTCTGATCCTCTGTTCCCCTGCTCTGCCTCCAGCGCAGCTTTGAGCGCGCCTTCGACCATCTGGCCGCAGTGAATTTTCATCGGCGGCAGCGGGCCCAGGGGAGCACTGAGTTCATCAGCCTTCATGTGCAGGGCTTCCTCGCGGGTCTTGCCGAGGATCATCTGCGTGGCCATGCTGGCGACCGCGATGGCAGTCTGGCAGCCGAAACTCTGAAAGCTGGCTTTGTCGATGACCTTCTGGCCGTCGCGCTCCTTGTATTTGATCCAGAGGCGAACCATGTCGCCGCAGTCCGGACTGCCGACGGTGCCGACAGCATCGGCATCGGTCATCTCGCCCACGTTCTGTGGTGCGGCGATGGCTTGCTGGAGGATGTCTTCGTTCACTTGGTAAAAAATAGGCGCTGGTTTTGGACAGGATTAACAAAATTTACATGATTCGGAATTGAATTGGAGATCATCTTGTTAATCCTGAGAAATCATGTCAATCCTGTCTAGCCTTCAATCTCGACCCGATAACGCGGAATGCTTTGATCCACCTCCAAAGAATACGCATCGATCCCGCCCGTGAGGCATTTAGTTTCGGCAAATCCATGTCCGATGAAATACGCCACGGCATCCAGCGCGCGGTCGCCCTGGTGGTCGTAGATGATGACTGGAGCGGTCTTGTCCCAGGATGCGAAAATTTCCTGAATCAAATCCTGGGTGACGAGCTTCGATCCCGGGATAGCTGAGGCTTCGTGCTCCTCGCGCGTGCGGACATCAAGGAGTTTCATATCAGGATTGCTCGCAAGCAGATCGGACAGCTCCCGCGCTGTGATCTGGATTCTCTGATCGGCATCATGGCTGGATTGGATGTGCGCGATGACTTCCTGGATCGGAATGTTTTCATTTCTCTCGCAGACTTGCGCGAGGGTTTCATCCGGCTGGAAACCGCAACTGCGGCAGCCGCCGATGTGATACTTGGCAAAGAGTGCCCTCTGGGCGCCGGGGTAAAGGCGGAGCAACTCCGTCATGCGGGTCTCTCCACTCAAGAGCGGCAGTTCTAAAATGGCGATCATGTCCGGCACGGTAAGCGCGATGCTGTCCGGGTCAAACCGTTCGACCCGGTGAAAAAATATGGCCGGAAACCGATTTAGCGGCTAGGTTGCCCGAGTGTCGAACGAACGTGAACCACGCATCTACCTCCTGCCGAACCTGATGACGGCGGGCAACCTGCTCTGCGGTTACATGGCGATTCTGCATATCGTGGGACGATTCCAGCCGACGGAACTGGGGAACATGCGCTACCACTGGGCGATCGGCTTTATTCTTGTGGCCTGCTTGTTCGACCTGCTGGACGGCCGCCTGGCCCGTCTCAGCGGCCAGTCATCAGATTTCGGGCGCGAATTCGATTCACTGGCTGACATTGTTTCGTTCGGCATCGCCCCGGCGCTTTTGGTTCACGACATCGTGCTGCGTGAGTTCGACAACAACCTGGGAAAAGTGGGGTGGATGATTTCCTGCGGTTATCTGGTATGCGGCGCGATGCGGCTGGCACGCTTCAACTGCCTGGCAAACATGGAGGATGAAAACACGCCTAAATCCACCTCCTTTCGCGGCTGCCCCATTCCTGCCGCAGCCGGCGTCATTGTCTCGCTGACACTTTTCCTGCTTTGGCTCGACGGAGAAAACCGGGAAGTCGGCAAATGGAAATACGCGCTGCCGGTGCTCTTGATTTTACTGAGCTACCTGATGGTAAGCAGCATCGAGTATCCGACTTTTAAATCGATCAATTTTCGCACGCGCCGTTCGTTTCGGTGGGTGTTGGCCAGCATCGTGATCATCGCCTTCACCATCTTCAACTGGCAGTGGATGCCGATGGTGCTGTTTGTCTCCTATCTGCTTTATGGACTGCTCCGCCCCTGGATTTCGCGCCGCTGGCAGCAGGAGATTGAAGTGGAGTCATTCGATGACGGAACTACGGAGGACGAGACTCTTTTAGAAGTGCCGAAGACGGATCGTGATTCGCCTGACTCCGCGGCTTCGAAATGACAGGCGCAGCAACGTGACGACTTAGACAGGACCGGATGCCAGACTTTCACCAGCCCATACTGCTTCCCACGCTGCATCACCTTGCGGATACGAAGCTGGAGGAACGCGAAGCGTTGCTTGAATGCGTTACAAAAAAGAAGCCGGTAGCCTTGGTCATCCCCGCCCTTTTCTCAGAACTGGAGGGCAGGGCGTTCCCACGGATGCTGGGACAACTGGCGGGTGCGCGATATGTGAAACGTGTCGTCATCAGCATGAACGGCATGAGCGCGGCCCAGCACCAGCGCGCGCAGCGATTTTTCAAATCTCGGCTCGATGGCATGGAGCACACGATCTTATGGAACGATGGGCCGCAGTTGGATGCGCTGCACCTTGAAGTGGACGCACTCACAGGGTGCCAGCACACCCACGGGAAGGGCGCAAATGTCTGGATGGGGATCGCCCACCTGCTCGCGAGCGGGCATCGCGGCGTCATCGCCTGCCACGATAGTGATATCGTGAACTACGAACGTGAAATGCTCTGGCGTCTCTGTCTGCCGGTGGCGCATCCGGAGATGAATTATGTTTTCGCCAAGAGTTACTATGGCCGGGTGCGCGAGCGCATGTATGGCCGTGTGACGCGGCTGCTGGTGTTCCCCATGCTCCAGGCGCTGCGCGAACTGTTCGGTTTTACGCCACTGCTGAGTTTTCTCGCAATGTTTCGTTACCCGCTGTCCGGGGAATTCGCCGCCGACGCCGGATTCCTCTCGAAGATGGGAGTGTCCTCCGACTGGGGATTGGAAATCAGGATGCTCTGTGACGTGTTTCGAGTGGCGCCCTCGCAGCGTGTCTGCCAGGTGGATCTAGGCGGCAACTACGAGCACAAGCACCAGCACATCGGCGTGGATCCCATCACCGGACGTGAAGATGCTAAATCGGGACTGATGCGCATGGCGCGCGAAGTGACCCGCGCCTTGCTCTCACGCCTGTGGGACGAGTTGGGTTTCGCCGCGGAATCCGACAAGCTCCGCCGACTGCCCGACGCCTACCGGCAAACCGCCCGCGCACTCCTGAAGCGCTACACCCACGAAACGCTTTTCAACAACCTCAAGGATGTTTCCGCAGAGGAGGGACTGTTGGTCGAGATGTTCTCCCGGATGGTGCGTGAGGCGGTCACTGAAGGAAGGAAGACGAAGCCCTCCGCCACCTGGCTCCCGCCTTGGAATGATCTCAAACGTTACGCGCCGAACCTGGTGAAACGCTTCGCGAATGCAGGGACGAATTGATCAAAGCTCGCGAAACTCGCGAATATAAATCAACGCCACGGGGAACACGGAAATGAGACTCCTGAGCGCTTCCGTCGCGCCGCTCATGGAATCCATCTGCCACACGGTCACCATTATCGTGACCGCGACCAGCAAGGCGCTGCCGGTGCAGAATACGGATGTGGCAGAGAGCGTTCGTTGTCGCAGTTCACCGTCTTCCGGCTTGAGGAGGTCGAGATAAATTCGCGCCATAACTGCGAGCACGATGATGCCGGCCAGCTCGACTCCGAGCACCTGGGCGCTGGGCGTGGTGGCAAAATCGTAGACCCCATGGGCGATACTTACCCCGAGAAAAGCCACTAAAAACTCCGCGGCCCGGTGAAATCGCGAGCGCACCAGCTCGTAGAGCGCGCTTCCCGCCACTCCAGTCAGAGTGACGTGCAAGAAATTTGCAGTTATCAGTCGACCGATCGCCACCTGCCCACCTTCGTGAAGGTAGTAGCCAAGGTTTTCATCGAAGGCGAATCCAAGCCCCACGCATCCCGCAGTGAGCGCCGCCTTGGATGCGGAGCCCTGACGCAGCAGCAGCGGCAGGAAGATGGCGAAGAGCGCGAGCTTGACCGATTCCTCCGGGACTCCGACATACATGACCCACTGAAAAATTTCGTGGCCCATCGTCTTCTGGTCGTCGCTGTTGATTCCGTATTGATGCGCTTCCATCCAGCATTCCAACAGCCACACGCTCATCACCCCAGCAAAGACTGGAGAGAGATAGTGAATCCAGCGCCAGCGCCCGCCACTTCCGGTATAGACAAGAAGCAAATACCATACGCCAGCCGCCAGCAACGCCAGCGGCAGCGCCAGCGTCTGCGACCAGCACAGCCACTGCACTTTGGCGACGGCGCGCAACATCAGCCACCAGTCCCCGGTGATCCGCGCAGCGCGTATCACGGATCCCGACCCGGTCTCGTTCAGACAGCGTGCGTCCGCACATAAAAAACGCAGAGCGTCCGCATCCTCCAGACTGAGCGCCAGTGAAAAGGCTGATCGCCTCGCCTCATGCGCCTCATCAAAACGCCCTTCGCGCAAATAGGCAGCCAGAGCTTCCTTTCGCTTTCCTTCGAACAACAAGAGATCACCATTGAATCCGCCGGCAAATCGCACGACCGGTTCGCGCAGCGCCGCCTCATGGATGCGCAGGAGGGCGCTGGAACGAACATCGCCCTTTTCGAGAAACAAGCCCAGCGCGTAGTCGGAAAATAATTCGCGCTGGGAATTGCTGACTGTGTTTTTCTGAAGCAACGGAATCAGTTCCATGTCATGGATGAGCCAGGTGACGTCATCAAATTGCCAGCCGGGCGCCTCGCGCTTCATTCCCCGTTGCATTTCACTGAGCCAGGCCGCCAGCAGCGCAGGCTGTGGCATGGCGGGTGCCGCCAATTCCCCTGCTCGCGATTTCATGCGCAACTGCCATTCCCGCGGATACGACACTAAAAAATCCCCGGCGTTCTTTCCAGCATCCTGACGCAATGACTGCATGATGCCAGCCATGACAAGACCCGCTACGATGATTCCGCCGCAGATGCGCCATAGAAATCCTGCATCACGTGAAAGATGATAAATCCGGGCACGGTTGGAGGTCATGGTGTCCGCTACTTAGTTTTTAAGAGGTCGCAATTTGTAGAACCGTGTCTGCGAGCCTGCGCGCATTACTGGCGGCAAAGCTTGAAGCAGACGCCGCCTCCGCATCGGAAAAATCTTCGCGATGCGCAATGCGCCCCGCCTTCCAAACCAGAGCCCGCCTGTCGTAGGGACCCACGAATCGGGGATCGCTCCAAGTATGGATGCCAAGGGTGCGCGCGGGCTGCAGCGCGGCGGCGATATGCATCGGACCGCTGTCCACGCTGACGATGACACGTGCGCGCCGGAGCAACCAGATGAGTTGGGCGATGCTGGTTTCGTTCAGCAGCGACCGCACATGTGAACCCGTGATGGACGGCGGATCGGAAACACGGCCGGCAAGAATCACGATGTTTGGCGCCAGGGAATCGCAAAGAGCCTGGAGCGCCTCGCGCTCGAGAGATTTTCCCTCACCACGCGAATAGGGATGAAGCAGAATGAAGTCGTCTGGAATCTCACCCGCAGGAGAAACACCCTGGGGCAGCGGCCAATCAAGCGCCTCCTCATCCACCACGGCGCCAAGTTCCCGTGCCAGTTCCAGATAGCGATCCGCCGCGTGCGTTTCCGACTTGAGTTTGACCACATGCTTGTGAAAAAAGTTTGCTCCCTCCCGCGCATCGGATAGGCCCATCACGGGTTGTGCGCCGCGCAACACGCCGAGGAGCGCGCTGCGGAGCAAGCCCTGAAAATCCAGCGCAATCTCGGGTTTCTCGCGCGGCATCCGGTTGAACTGACAGACCCAGCGAACCAGTGCGGGCAAAGCCAGCGGACCGCGGAACCGACTGCGTGGAAATGGAATCACTCCGGCGAGATGCGAATTGCCCTCGAGGAGCGGCATCCATTCCTCGTTGCAGAGCCAGCGCAGTTGCAGATGCGGGAAGGCCCGCTTGATGCAGCTCACCGCAGGGAGGGTGAGCACGATGTCACCCAAGGAACTGGGCTTGAGAATCAGCGCCGAACCAAATCGAGCGAGGTCCACTCCAGATGCTCCGCTCATCGTCCGAGTGCAAGCCGTTCAGCGAGGATGGTCGGTAGACCAGCATCGCGAATTTTCTGCTGCGTCGTGCGCAGGTCGTATTCAAGCCGTTGAATTTTTACCGATTGATTATCAGAATCATAGATGGCGTAGGAGGCGCGCCAGTCGCCATCGCGGGGCTGGCCCACGCTGCCTATATTAATGAAATACTTCACTCCTCGGCGGAGATTGACCTCGGTCTCGCGCAGGCACTGCACCGTGTCGCTTTTTTCGTAGATCCGCGGCGTATGCGTGTGTCCGTAAAAACAAAGCTGGGTGAACTGGTAGCTGAAACTGGCCATGGCATCGAAGCGGTTGCTGACATACGCCCAGCTTGCCGGAGAATCGAGCGTGGCATGAACGATGGTGAAATCACGCACCTGGCGCACCAGTTTGAGATCCCGCAGCCATTGCTTCTGATCCTCGCTCAACTGCTTCCGCGTCCAGAGCAGCGCACTCTCCGCCAGCGGATTCAGGTCATCCAGCGAGCTCTCTTGAGAAGCCTCGTCATCGTGGTTGCCCTTCACCGTGGGGCAGTCCATCGCCCGGACTTGTTCGAGGCATTCGCCCGGATTGGCGTTGTAACCAACCACATCCCCCAGGCAGACGTAGCTGTTGCAACGCTGAGCCTGGGAGTCCTCGATCACGGTCGTGAGGGCTTCCAGGTTGGCGTGAATGTCTCCGAAAATTGCGTAACGCACGGTTAGTAGCCAATCGTGGAGTGGCCACGGGTAAAATCAAGAACTCTCGATAAATCTGCCAAGATCCCGCCGGACATAAAACTCCCGCTGGCGGACTGGCTGGACGCTTCCACCACGACTACTGTTCCTGCGCGGCCACTTTCGCGGCGGGAATGCTCACCGGATCCGTCAAGGGCCAGCGCGCTCCCATGTTGAGCTTGTCAGGCGCCTCAAGCGCAATTTTAGCTTCTCCCCCGAGCAGATGCTGACCATAAACGATGGGCACGACTGATGCGCAAATGCCGTCGGAATCCTTCCCCGTTTTCCGGTCGAGGTGCACCACGGCCGCGAAGGTGGTCTTGTTGTCGAGAACGACGGTCTGCCCATCTTCATAGGGAGCTCTAGCTGGATCAGCACCCGGCAGGAGGATTTCCACCTCCACATCTTCCATGTCCACAGAGATTGCGCGCGCAACCCAGCCAAGTGGCATTACATCGGCAGCCGTCAGCGCCCGGGTATGAAGCACGATGAAGGTGCCCTTGATGTATTCGGGATTTTCCTCCTTGTAATTGAGAATGTAGGCTCGCTTGAGCAGCGCATTCTTCACCCGCAACTGCTCCAGGTTCAGATCGCTGTACTTCAGCATCTCCCTCGCGGTGCGGAATTCCCCATGCGGCACCTTGATGGGATCAAACTCCGTCAGCATCTCGAGCTTTTTCAACCGCGCGAGAAGGCCGTAATTAAACGGCTTCTCCGGATACTTGAAAACCATGACGCTGAAAATCCAGCAGAAGGTCGCAATGCCCAGGAGCATGGTGATGACAATGGTCCACCAGAACATTCCGTTGCTGCGACGCTCCCGCGCAAACTGACCGCCACTGCGTGAGCGAAAATCAGAACCGTCATTCAAAAACTGGGAGCGCATAATTTACCGGGGCAGATGACTTATTGAGTGGCTTATGTAGCGGATATAACGTGTTTTGAAAAACGATTTTTGAAATTGTTTATGAACCGGTTCAGGACGGTCCAGGCTCGAAGGAAGTGCCGCAGCCGCAGCTGCGCGCGGCATTCGGATTGACCACCTTGAAGCCGGCGTCGGCGAGCGATTCAGAATAATCAATGCATGAATTGTCCAGCATCGGGAGGCTTTGCTCATCGACGATGAAGCGCACGCCGCCATGTTCAAACACCCGATCCGCCGTCCCTGGGGCGTCGACCTTCATGACGTATTCCAAGCCCGCGCAACCTCCGTGACGCACGGCCAGGCGCAAACCAGAACCCTCCGCTGCGGCATTGGCCTGCAAAAGCTCGCGGAGATGTTTGACGGCGGAATCAGTGGCGGTAATCATGATCGAAGTCGGCACCTGTCTCCATCCATCCTGCTTGTCGGAATCTGTTTCGATCAAGCCAGCGTGGTGCAAGGTCAGGCAACGCTCACCTGTTAACGCATATCCTTCCATTTCGCAAACCTCATGAGCCGGATTCGCATTCTCTCTGACGCCCTCGCCTCCCAAGTCGCCGCGGGCGAAGTCGTGGAGAGGCCGGCGGCGGTGGTGCGGGAACTGGTGGAAAACAGCCTCGACTCCGGTGCCCGGCATATCGAAGTCCATGTCCAACGAGGTGGCGCGGCGCTGATTCGTGTGACCGACGACGGCTGCGGCATGGATCGCGAGGACGCCATGCTCTGCATGGAGCGGCACGCCACCAGCAAAATCCGCACGAAAGAGGATCTGGCCGCGATCCACACACTGGGCTTTCGCGGAGAAGCGATCCCCAGCATCGCCAGCGTTTCGCGCTTCCGACTGGCCACCCGCGAAGCAGGCGCGCTCTCCGGCACCGAGATCGAAATCCACGGAGGCAAAATGCATGCTGTGCGCGATTATGGCGGTGCCCCAGGCACCGTCGTCGAAGCCCGCGCGCTGTTTTACAACGTCCCGGCGCGAAGAAAATTTTTGCGCTCAGAGCCCACGGAGCTGGCACACGTCGAACAGCAGTTCCGCGTTCATGCCATCGCCAATCCCCATGCAGCCTTCACCTTGCTGCGAGATGGTGAGGTGCTGTTCCAGCTTCCCGCCACCGAAGATGTCCGCACCCGCATCGAGGGCATGGCCGGACGTGAGCTGGCTTCGCGCTTGCTGCCCATCACGCCGGTGGAACTGAACGGCGTGACCGTGCGCGGCTACATCGGAGGCGCGGGACTGAGCCGGCCAACGCGGCAGATGCAACTCGTCTTCCTCAACAGCCGCCCGGTGGACAGCCCCACAGTGAGCTATGCCCTGCGGGAAGGCTATCACACCGCGCTCATGAAGGGGCAGCATCCGGTAACGTTTTTGTTTATTGAAATGCCAGCGGAGGATTTCGACATCAACGTTCATCCGGCAAAAAAAGAAGTGCGCTTCCGTGATGCGGGCACTGTGCGCGAAGCCGTGGTGCGAGCGGTCGGCAGCACCCTGGCCACCACCACCACGATTCCCACGGGACACATTCCGTTCATGCGCCGGCCCGCATCTCCGGAGACACTCCAGTTGAACACGGCACAAACGCCCGCGCTGTTCCCGGAGCGAGAACAGATCGTGACCGCGCAGCATGTCGCAGCATCTTCATCTAGCGCGCACTTCATGCCGCGCGCCGTGACGCCGATCACGGCCAGTCAGCCTGCTCCGGCATCACAGCCCATCGCAGCCGCCATCCATCCAGCACCCGCGAACGCTGTGCCCAACGCCGCAGACTTCCGCATTCTCGGCGTCATCGGAAAGCTTTATGTTCTCATGGAGAGCAGCGAAGGACTGGTGCTCATGGACCAGCATGCGGCGCACGAGCGGGTGCTCTTCGAACAACTCCGCCGCGCCATGGAACATGAGGGCGTGCCCGCCCAGCGACTGCTTCTGCCGATCCTGCTCGAGGTGCCTCCCCAGGAGTTCGATGTCATCCACCGCCATCTTGATACGCTGCACAAGCTCGGCATCGAGGCGGAGCCTTTCGGATCGAACACTTTCAAGATCGACGCCCTGCCTTCATTCATCAAATGCGATGACCCGCAGAATCTGCTGCGAGCCATGCTGGATGAACTGGCCAGCTTCAGCAGCCGCACATCTTCAGTGCGACTGGGCGAGGACATGATTGCGACCACGGTCTGCCGTCATGCAGTGAAAGCGAACGACATCCTCCGCATCCCGGAATTGCAGAAGCTGCTGGCCGACCTGCTGATCTGCGAAATGCCCTGGTGCTGTCCGCACGGCCGACCCACGCTCATCCAGATTTCCTATGCGGAACTGGAAAAGAAATTCGGCCGACGCGCGCCCTGATCAGTGCTGAATCGTGAAAGCCGGCCGGTTCCCGAGGCTGGCCGGAATCATCTCGCCCTGTCTGGGCTGAACGATGCGAGGCCTCATCACCTGCGGGGGTGCAGCGGCACCATCGAGCTCAAATTCTTTGGCCTTGAGATAATTCTGCACGTCGGCAATAACGGCGTCAGGGTCTATGGCCGTGAACGCGGTGACCTCAAAGCTATCCTGCTGGTTTTGCGCCACCTGCAAGCCGGGCGTTTGGGGGCGCAGAGTGATGCCAAGGAGTGCCACGGCGGCAACTGTCACAGTGGCCCAGGCCCACTTGGGATTGAGCACCTCGGAAAAATAGCTCCTCACACGCTCCCACAACAGTCCGCGGGCGGAGCGATGCAGCATCTCGGAACGCTGACGTTCCCTGAAAGAAGTCATGAAGTCATCCACAAAACCCTCGGGCGGAAGTTCGTGGCGCTTGAGGCGGATCAGCTTCTGGATTTCATCGAATTCAATCATGGCGGGGCTTCAGTTTACGGGGTTCAGGGGGTGGCGGGTAACGTTGGGACTGGACAGATCATTTTCGGAAATCTTCAAGATAGTTCTGCAGCTGTCGATGGGCGTAAAACAACCGGCTGCGCACAGTGCCTTCGGAGACGCCCAGAATCTTGCTGATGTCGGAATGTTGCAAGCCTTGAATGTCGTAGAGAGTCACCACAGTTCGATGGTCTTCAGACAGCTTCATCATGGCCTCGTTCAATCTTTTTTGCAGCTCATGAATATTCACCTCCCTGAGGGGACTGTCACCAGACGTGACCTTGATAAAATCGGGATCATTCTGAATTCCGTTGTCCACGTCATCCAGACTGAGCTTGGTATAGCGACCCCGTTTCTTGAGAAAGTTCAGCGTCATGTTCACACTGATGGAGTAGATCCAAGTGTAGAACGTGCTCATCCCCTGAAAGCGCTTCAAAGAGCGGTAGGCCTTGGCAAAAATATCCTGCAACAGATCCGCCGTGTCCTCGCGATTGGAGGTCATGTTATAGACCATCCCGTAGAGCTTGGGCGTGTATTTGCGCACCAGATCGTCAAACGCCCGCGTGTCCCCCTCTTGGGAGCGCGTGATCAATTCCTGGTCGGGATCTGGATTGCGGGGTCGGTCTGACATTTTTTGTATGCGCGCCAGACAAACAGCCGACGGCGCAGAGACGCAAGTGATTCTTGGCTTATCCTATAAACGGAACTGAGAGTGAATAGTGGGTCGGCAGCCCTCTGCCGACATCTTAGATTTATCCCCTGCCCCGCTTCATCCGCACGGCCACATGATCCACCCCCGGCAGAATGCGTTTGCGCAGTTCCACCGCGGCACTCGCAACCATGGGATGCCGCAACAACCCCGCGATCATTTCCGCAGCCAGCGTCTCCAGCAGCTTCCGGGGCCGTGCCGCAGCCAGAGCCTTGATCTCATTCGCCACCGCCTCGTAGTCGAGCGTCTCCCGCAGTTCATCGTGCAATGCATCAAAGCGGGTCTGCATCTCCAGCTCCACATCCGCGCTGATCGTCTGCCAGTTCGCGCGCTCCGCGTCCGGCACGCCAAGGCGCACCGGCAATTCCAAACCTCGGATGATGATCGCGTCCCGTTCCATCAGCCGGATCAGATCAGATGCATGAGCCCCAAAACCGCCAGTGCGCCTGTCGCCAGCAAGCCCAGCATGCAGAACGTGTAGGCATGGCCGAGGAAGCGGAATTTCTTCTGATGCACCAGCAAGCCCATCTGAAACAAATCGCGCGTCAGCGCCTCTACCGCGCCCTCGGGTGACGCGAGCAACTGCTTCACCTTCGCCACATAGTCATCCTCATGCATTCCGGAGAAGTGACCGCAGAAAAGCAGATTGACCTCCTTTTTCCGGTTCGTGCCGCGCAGCACCAGCATGCGTGGCGTCATCGCCAGAATGGCAAACACTGCCGTGCCCAGCCCCGTGCCGAACAGCGCCCCGCCCGCTGGCCGATGCAGACTTTGGAGGGTCAGAGCCATCATCAACAAAGAACCCGCCAGCAGCAGGCTCGCCTTCTGATCGGCCATGGCGGTCATGGAAACGTGGTGACGCTGCGCCGTCTGAAGCACGGCGAGCGCGGAGGAAACATCGTTCGAGTTTGAGGTGCTCATTGGGAAATGGTTGGTTGATAAACGAAAAAAGCCTACGAGCCCCGTTGTCGAAGTGCAAGCGCGAATCAGCGGCGATCATCGCGCAACCCAAACAAAATTGAACCAATGATGCAGGGCAGGGGCTCCGCCTGCCGCATTTTGTCTGCGATGCACAAAAAATAGGCCAGAAAATCCAGGGCAGGCGCTCCGCCCTCCAATCTTTTCTTCGCACAGCTTTTACTAAGAGCAGTTGAAAGCCGAATCTTTTGGCCCCTGGAAGGGGCAGAGAACTTAGCCGGTGGTGGCAACCACCGGTAGCACCACGAAGAGTGGTTTTGCGCCCTGAAGGGGCGCCAGAAGGAGGACTCTGTGCTGGTGAGCACCGTTCTCGCGCTCCGCTGGAGCGCACATGGGCCCAACCATGATCCGGTGGTTGTCACCACCGGCTAAGTTCTTGCGACCCTCCGGGTCACACAGAAATAATGATCCTGTTTTCAAATGCTCGTGGTATTAGAGCATTTTAATTAAAGACGTAGCCGCGAACAGACCATGGACATTTTTATTATTCTGCTTTGTCCAACGCTCTTGTTGTCGCAGGGCGACAATAGATGGTAGCCGTGGGTTTCAACCCACGGTGCTTCGCGGTGCGTGAGCATTCGTCGCGTTGCGACGACGGAACCAAACCGTGATGTATGCGTTGAGGCTCAGTGTTCCGTTGTCGCTACGCGACAAGAGGGGAAATGTTACGTTTCCCGTGGGTTGAAACCCACGTCTACCATCCGCCGTCACTATGTGACGGAACCGAACAGCACCGGCTACACTATAACTTAAAATGCTCTAAAGGGCTTTACGCCTGCGTGCTCATTTTGCCTTCTCACTCTCCGTCCGGAGCATCACCTCGTTGCGCCGCAGGAAAGCCAGAGTCCACGGCGGGTCGAAATACCCATACACCGGCCCGGACAACGCCTTCAAATTCTCCCGCTCCAGCCACGACTTCAGTTGCGCCAGCGACTCCGCCTCGTTCTTCGAGTTCTGACCACCGCTAAAGCGCAGCACCGCGAACCGGCCCGCCGGCAACTCCCGCACCGTCACCGCGCCATCCGCCGGCTTGGGCACAGTCGACGTCTTCATTTTCTCCGGCAGCACAAAGGCCATCGTCGGCTTGGTGTCGCTGCCAGACATGAAGACCGGCGTGGTCATGGCGATCTTTTCCTTCCCTTCGTTCGCGCCGCCGATGAACCGGAACAAGCGCATGAAACTTCCATCGCTGCCCTTGGCATTGGCCATCGGCGTTTCCACCACCGTCAGCGCCGGATAATCTCGCAGTTCAAAATTCCCGTCCGAACGCACCACCTTGTAAGGCGCAGACTCGTAACCCGCGCGCGAGGTCTGGCAACCCGTGAATATTAGAACCACGGCGAGAAGGAAAAGCGCAATCCACATATTTTTCATCGCTCAGTGTATCTGCACAGACCGATTCTGCGAATCAAATTGTCCGTGCGGAAGCACCTCCGAATCCGCCGTGAGCGATGTTGAGAAAACCGAAATCCGGTTTGCCAAATACCGCCTAATGGCGACGCCATCCGGAGATGCGATACGCACGGAAAATTTTTGCTGGCGCGTCTCAGTCTCCTTGTTGCTGCGCCCACGCCGCAACGTCTCGATAGCTAAGCGAACTTCATTGCCCGCGAAGGACGCTAAACTCTTGGAAAAACCGAACTGGGAGTGGGACAGCCAAACGCCAAACGATGGACATGGGGCGATCTCCTTCCGCGCTCTCGCGAACGACTGGACCACAAGCACGATACGGTTCGCCTTTGCGCAGGCGAACAAAAAGTTGGAACGTCCATCCGTTCTCGGGGCTTTCGAGGTAGCGAAGCCCGGCTGTCGTGTCTGGGCCTGCGGAGTTCTGCGTCTGCCAATGGAACCGCTCAGCACTGATCGCGTAGTCGTGAAATGCGATACGGTCGTGAAAGCCCGAGCTTTTGTCCAAGGTCGCGAACAGTAATTCCACGCGCCGCTCTGGCAATGGAAGCACGCCTGCTTGGAATGGAATGCGTCGCTCTGCGGTCAGCCATCCAGCTGCCGTCAGGACTTCGCGGATCTCATAGGACGCGTGCAGGCAGAGCGGCAAATTCTCCAAGCCCGGGATGGGACGATGCCGGAGGGTTGAGCGCGACTGGAGAACACCAGCAAGTTCCCCGACCTCCTCGCGAATGACGGACGACTGAGTAAGCCGCATGTGGAAGTCCTCACCCGTCCCCGCCTGCCTGTGTTGGCCGTCGATTTGGTATGCCAGCATTTGCAGTCGCAGGCGCTCTGTCGGTGTAAGAGCCTGGGTCTCAAAATCAGGCGCGACGACGCGCCGCAGTAGTTCGAGCTGTTCTGGATCATTCGTGTGAAGGAGGCCGGATAGTCTCCTCCCGAAGTATTCATCCTCCGCTTGCGGCGTGTCCTGCAGCAGACCCGCCTCGCGCTTCAATGCAGTCCAACCGCTCTTGCCGCTATCGCGATATATCTCGTCAAGCTCCAGGGCTTGCTCGCGAAGAAAATCTGCCAGCCGAATGTTTCCGCGACCGCGGAGAGCAACGTAGGCCTGTAACTCGGTGCGCAGTCGTCGCCAAGTCTGTTGCATCGCACTTCGCAGACTCTGCAGCACTTGCTCGCGGGTGACCTTCTCAAGATGAATATGGCAACCCGGCGGCAGTGAACTGAATCCTTTCTCCACCGCGTCTACCAGTTCACCTCGCGACAGCCCTGTGATGCCTGAGAGCAGCCGATCAAATCGAAAATTGGTGCGGTGCCGGCCAACGAAATCCAAGACGAGGCAACTCTGCTTTCCGGTCTCCGGGGACAAACGCAGCCCGCGCCCGATTTGCTGTTGAAAGAGCACTGGGCTCTGCGTGGGCCGCAGGAGAAGCAGTGTGTCCACGCTCGGAAGGTCCACGCCCTCGTTGTAGAGGTCACACGTAACCAAGACGCAGAGTTCTCCGCTCGCCAGTCGCTCAGGCGCGCGCCGCCGTTCATCGGAATCCGTTTCGCCGACCACGCAAAGCGCAGGCAACCCGGCGGCGTTGAATCTCTCCGCCATGAATTTGGCGTGTTCGACGCTCACGCAGAATGCGATCGCTCGGGACTTTCGCGGATCCCCGGTTAAGCGCGTCCACTCATGCACAACCATTCGGGCGCGCGCTGTATTTCCATCGACGATCTGCTTTAGACGTTCGATTTCGCCGGGGCCGTCCCACGGAACGTCGGAGAAATCCGTGTCGTCATCGCATCCGAAATATTCGAAAGGACTGAGCAGTTGCAGATCGAGGGCGTGCCACAGCCGAAGTTCAACCGCAGGCGATCCATCGGGCTTATTGTCGAAGTATGGAAAGATCGGCTTACCATCAGCGCGCTCGGGCGTCGCGGTGAGACCCAGAAGAATTTTCGGCTGAACCGAGGTGACGAACTCATGAAAGCTGTCCGCCGCAAGCCGATGGCACTCGTCCACGACGACGGTGTGCCAGTAATCCGCACCGAACCGTGCCACAAATTCCCGCGACGTGACGCTCTGAATCGTCGCAAACAGGTGATCGAAGCTTTGCGGGTCAGCGCCGCCAGCGAGCAACTCGCCGAACGAATGATCACGAAGCACCTCGCGATACGCGCGTCGGGCCTGCGTAAGAATTTCCAAGCGATGCGCGACGAAAAGCAAACGTGGACGCGACGTTCCCTGACACGAAGCGCGAAAATCGAACGCCGCGACAACCGTCTTTCCGGTTCCCGTCGCTGCAACCACGAGATTGCGCTGGCGGCCATGCTCTCGCTCGGTCGCTAACTGCTCCAGCATCTCCCGCTGATAGTCCTTTGGAGTGAGATCGAAGAACGTCGTAGTAGCTGCCACGGCATCCCCCGCCTCCCGTTTTAGCGCACGCGTCAGTTCCTCGCGATGCCCGGCAATGTTCGGATCGTATTGCTGAAACTCGCTGTCGTTCCACAGCGTCTCGAAATGGGCATTTGCGCGAGCGAATAGGTTCGCTTGACCTTGCTGCGTAAACTTCACCGTCCATTCCAGTCCGCCAAGCAGGGCTGCTCCCGACAGATTTGCGCTTCCGACGTAGGCCGAACCGAAGCCAGTTGCGCGATGGAAAATCCAAGCCTTCGCATGCAGGCGAGTGCGGCGCCCATCGAGGGACACCTTCACTTCGCAGCCTGCGAGCTGTGCGAGGTCATCAAGCGCGGCTACCTCAGTCGCACCAATGTATGTGGTCGTGAGCACGCGCAGCTTTGTCCGAGGATTTCCATTCGCGTCGGTTGCGGTCACGCTTTGGAGTAGATCGAAGAGCTTCCGCACGCCGGACACCGTGATGAAGCTCACAAGGATATCCACCCGATCACAACACGCGATCTCGTTACGCAACTCGGTCAAAAGTGAAGGTGATCCTTTTCCAGCCGTAAACAGCCATGGAATCGCCAAGCCAGTTTCCGGCGATGGCGTAGCGGGCTGGGTGCGATGCAGCGCACGGAGGATCTGCGCCGGCTCCGGAAATGGATCGAGATGCTCGGCCATTGCCGCCCCTTGCTGGCGAAGATGCACAATAAGCGAATTGATCAGAGCGACCTGCAAATGCGCACGGTCCCGCTCATCATTTCCCGCGATCGAATCCAACGCGCACGAAAGCTGTCTGCCCAGCGCTTCGACCAATCGCTCAGCAAGTTGATCATGACTGAGCGCCTCAACGGTTCGCCACGCAGGCTCTCCGAATTGCGCAAGCGCCTCGGCCAGCGAATTCGTCAGGAGCTGGTCGTAGAGACCTTCGGGAAGGCATTTCGGTGTCACGATATTAATCCTTTCGCTCGACCGCGCCGCGGTGGATGGTGGCGATGTCGAGCATTACTTCAGGCGTTTGGCGTTGTTGGCGGAAAGAAGAGTGCGCATCTGGGTGATGGCGATTTCGTTCAGCTTGAGGAGACGCTCCGACTGGGGCAGGCCTTGGCGGATGAGCACGGAGTTGAGGATCATGGCTGCTTGTTCTTCTTGAGCACGTCCGGCGTTTTAAGCGATTTCTTTTCCTCGCTGGTGAGGCGGCGTTCGACCCTTTTTACGTCCTCAGCGGGCGGCAGGGATTCCGGGCGGATGCCGCGTTCCAGCAACGTGCGCCGGACAGCATCATTGTTCGTAATGTGCTCGCGGGAGATCGCAGATTCGGTGCCCAAACGTTTTTCCCGTGAATTGAAAATGGTAATTTCAGCGGCGAAATCTTTGGCTTTCAGAATGATGGTGGGCGCGAAATCAGCCAGCGGCCGGGTATCAGGAACCTTCCACTGGGCTTTCATGGCCTGAGTGGTTCTGCCGAATAGGGCCTGATCGCCCTTGCTACGGATAATGGCGAAGTTTTTGTTCCCTCCGGTCTGCTCAAAAATGATCTTGGAGAGATCTTTTTCAGTGGCTGAAAGTTTGCGACGAGCGGAGAGGCGTTCGGCTTCTTCCAAACGTTGCTGGATCAATTCCGCCCGGCGCGTCTGAACCGCGAAATAGGTCTGGGCAAAAGCGATTTCCGGCTTCTGCGAGTCGCCGTTCTGGGCGATGAGATAGCAGGCATACCGGGTGAGCATGATATCGTCAATCACGCGTTGGGAACCGGAGCCGAGATCGACCATTTTGCTGACATCGGCAAAATGGTCCGACACCTGGTGACCAGAGATCTCGCAAGCGGTTCTGGCCTTAGAAATGGCATTCTGAAAATTGTCCCATTTCGCATAGCCGAGCAGGTGTTGCAGGTCCCTTGCCAGCCAGTATTCGGTGCAATCCGCAGTCTGTTGAGCATGACCCTCGAAGGTGATGGTCAGGGTGATCACTTGGTCAGGTTTCATAGCGGTTACTTCAGGCGTTTGACGTTATTGGATAAAAGGAGAGTGCGCATCTGGGTTGTCGCGCAGAAACTGTATTTAGCGTCGGCGTTTTTGTTTTTCGCGAGGAACCAGCGGCAGGGCCGAAAGGCTGAGGGATGAAGTGGTAAGCGGGCGGATCGGCTTCATCATGCTCGGCAGATAGACCGAGAAATTCAAGTGAGTAGATGTCTTTGAAGAACTCCGCTGCCTGCGGGTGCAATTCTCTCAACACGGTTGAGAGTTTTGGCGGGTGGGGAATAGTGCGCTCGAAAAGTGCGGCGTCCATCCTAAAGGCGTTTTTCGAGCGCTGCGTTGTCAGCGTCTTTTTCCATTGGTGCGATCCAGATCATGAGGGGAAGCGGTCAAGCGTGGGCAAGTTCCTGCGCGAGCCGGATGCCGGCGATGAGCTTCCGGCGTTTCTTGGCGAGGGCTCGAAAATCACACTCCACCTGTATGCCGTGCCAGAACCCTTCTGACTGGCCGAAGAAGACACCAAAGCGAATGGACATGGCCGGAGTGATGGCGCGCTTTCCGAGGACGATCTCATTAATGGCGCGCGGCGGGACACCGATGGCGCGGGCCATGGCGTTCTGGGAAATCCCCATGGGCGTGAGATACTCCTCCAGCAGGATTTCTCCGGGTGTGATGGGCGGGTTCATGGCTATAACGTATGGCGTTATACAGAATGGTCAATTCATCTGAATACGTTTCCGCAAGGCGACGCGGGCGATGGCGCTAGAGCGATTTAATTAATTTCGTAGCCGCGTTCGTTAGAACGCGGGGAATATGCATGCTTCGTTGGCTGCCGTGATTTCTTCCCGCACTCTCACGAGATGCGGCTTCGTCTTTTTTGAAAATGCTCTAAATCGACGGTTCTTCTCGTGCTCGAAGAGTTGCTGCGTATCGCGATCGGCAAAAGACTGGATCATGGCGCGGCGTTGTCGGCGTCTTTTTCCGTTGGTGCGATCCAGAGCATGAGATCAGAAGGTGCTGCTAAGCCCTTGCGATGCAATTTTTTTCACCCTGAAGGCGATGGTCAGGCGGGAGCGCGGAGGAAATGCGGAATGCGGAATGCGGAATGCCGAATGACCTCATGTTTCACCTCTTTCACTTCGTTATACGGGCGGGATGTCGCCCGCCAGTTCGGCCTCGATCTCCTCGATGGTGGGCAGGTTCGTTTGCCGACGATCGGGAAGGAATTCCGGGTGGCTTATTTTTCCGCGAAAGACAGACGGTGTGTCTTTTGGATTTTGTTGCGCCATCCGTCCGGGAGCCGCGCCTCGACCGCAAACTCCGGCCAGCGCCGCACCGCCGCTTGCACTTCTTCGATGATCGTCGCGGCGCGACCCCGCTTCATGAGCGCCGCCTTCGCGCAAGCCGCGAAATCCTCCCGCGTGAAGCCGTCCCGTTTCCCGTTCAGCGTCATCTGGTGCGTGGCCGTCCAGGAGCCGGACGGATTGTAGCTGTAGGTCACGTCAAAGGCCGGCGCGAGCGACCACCCGCCCTGCTGGTTCATCAGGAAGGCGATGTTCTTCACATGGTCGTCCTGATTCCGCGCCACGATGTTGAAGACCATCCGCCGGAACTGCTCCTCCGCCGCCGCCATCGGCAACTTGAGCTGGCGGACCGTCATCAACGCCTGCTCGTAGGAGCAGGCGCCGGCCTGGTTGAAATCGAAATGCGCCAGCGCACCGAGCGACTGCATGTGCAGCTTCGCCCCGCCCGCGAGGCGATCAAAGCGGCGTGTCATGAAATGCCGCCGCCCGTTTTCCTCCAGCAACCGGCATTCGCTCATCGTGATGCCCGCAGCCTTCGCCATCAGGTGATAGGCATATTCGATCGCGCCGTAGCCCTTCGGATCTTCCAGTTCCTTGTCCTTGTTGCCCGCCACGCCGTCGAATTTCAGCAGCCAGTATTCGAAACCTTCGCCCGCCGCGATCTGTCCCGAGCGCACTTCGTTCGTCGCGCGATTCCACGCGATCACCGCCTTGGCCCGCGCGCCGCCGGCCGACGTGCCCACGCTCAAAATATCGCGCAAGGCCTTCGCCTTTCCGGTCTCGTGGAAATGCCCCTGCAAATCGCCCCGATGCGTCAATACCTCGCCTGCCAGCCGCACCAGCGCGTCCACTTCGATCTTCGACGCCTTGCGCTGCTTCGGACCGAGCACCGGTGCGAACTCCAGCGCCCCCATGCCGCGCGTGCCCGTATAGCAGAGCCGCTCCACGGCATCAAAACTCTCCGGCGCCCGGCCCTGGGTGGCCAGCCACGCTTCGATCAGGGCGTTGCCGAACTTGTCCGGCAGCGAATCTGCCAGCAACCCCGGCAGACCGTGGAAGGTATTGCGCGGCAACGCGGGAAAATCATACACCCGCTCGCTCAACGGCATCGACAGCGTGGAAAGCTCGATCCCGCTGCGCGCAAACTCCGCGTCATACTGGAACGCCGCCACGTCGCGCCCTTCAGCGAGCGACACCGCGCCGATGGTCCGGCCCCAGAGCTGCACCTTCGCGATCATGCCGGCTCACCCCACGTCCATTTCTTTGGCTTCCCCTCCGCCGCCTTTTTCCCGTTGGCCCGCCGGCGCTTCCGACCTTGCTGCTTCAATTGCGCCATCGGGCTGGCCACTTCCTCGGGGATGAGCGTATCGAAGCGCTCCACCAGGCCCAACACCCGGCAGACCCGCACCAAGCCCGACAACTGCGTCGCGGCCGCCCCCAATTCCAGCCGTTGCACTGTCCGCAAGCCGAGACCCGCCTGCTCCGCGAGTTGTTCCTGCGTCAGGTTTTTCGTCAGGCGCAGCTGGGCCAAGCGCCCGCCGATCAGTTTGAACAGCGCCTCATCGGTCATGCTGGATGCGATCTTCATACGAGCCAAATATGGCGTATTAAGTCAATAAATCAACATAAAGCGCCATATATGACGTATATATTGTTACATCTAAAGCGCCACTAGTGGCGTTTTGGAATGCGCTTCTTAGAGCATATTAATTAAAGACGTAGCCGCGCTTCGTGTTGCGCAGCCGCGAAGCGAAAACGCGGGAAGATTGGAAGTTCTGCGGCCAAGCGATTTTGTCCCGCACTCTTACGAGATGCGGCTACGAAATATTTTAAAATGCTCTAAGTTCACTCCTTCCGACCGCCGCCTTCCAAATGAAACTTGTGCAAGGCCCGATGCAGGGCCGGACTCAGGATCACGGCCATGGCGGAAATAAAAACCACGCCGCTGAACAAGGCATAGACCGAAGCAAATATTTTGGCGGCGTCTGAAGACAGCTTGTCCACCGGACCCATGCCGCCGAGAATCATGGACGCATTCAACAACGAATCCACCCAGCGCAATCCCGCGATCCAGTGGTAGCCGGCAATCCCGATGCCCAACGTGATGATGAGCCCGCTGAGTCCAACCAGCGAAACCATGATCTGCCGGCGGATAAAGTGATGCCGCGGGGCAAGTTTTTCTTTGTGTGATTCAAACATGACGGGTGAACGAAGCACACGCGCCGGACTTTGTCATCACGGTGTGTGATCCGGTGCCGCGGCATCAATAAAGACGTCCACCTGCTGCCCGACATAGAGCGGCGGATGTTTCGCGGCATCATGCTTCAGACTAAAGATCACCTGGAGCACCCGCGTGTCCACGCGCTCGGTGCTGGCACCGGTCAGCGAGACCTTGGGGATGACGTAGGGTTCCACCCGGACAAAGGTCAGATCGAACCTGGTCTTGGTATCGCCCTTGATGGAGGCGGTTCCGTGTTTCAGATTTCGGTCGCGAATCCGCGCGGCGCTCTGCTCATCCACGTCGGCGCGCACATGAAACTCCCGGGCACCGGGTGCGCCGATGTTGCCGAGTATAATAGGAGGCGACTTCGGGTTCACCGATTCATACTCGCCGGCGCGGACGTTCACCTGGAGTATGGTGCCGCTGCGCGGTGCGCGCACGACCATGCGCTCAATCAACTGTTCCGTCTGCTTCATATCGGCGAGCGCCGAGGCCAGCTCGGCGTCGGAAGCCGCGGCTTGCGCCCGGCTGACCTTGAGATCATTCGCCCGCTGCTGCACCTCGTCCACACTGACAGCTTTTCCGCCCACGGCCTGGACGCGCTCGAGCATGTCCTGCGACTTGGCCACCATCGCCTTCTGCACCTCGATCCTGGCCTGGGCCAGTTCAACCTGCGCCCGCTGCTTCAAGAGCATGGCCTGCAGTTCGCGATCGTCCAAGCGCAGCAGGGCGTCCCCTTCCCTGACCTGCTGGTTCACTTTCACTTCCACCGCCATGATCAAACCGGGGCCGGGCGTGCCGATGGACACGTTCTCATCCACTGACTCGATGATGCCGGTGGCGGCCACGGTGTCGTTGAATGGTTTCAGTGGTGGCGCGAAGGGCGGCGGCGTAATTTTATTCTCCTGCCCGCGGATCTGCTGGATGACGAGCACCATCATCACCATCCCGGCGAGACTGAGCCCGAAGGTGGCATAGCGGAAGATTTTAGAGAGGAAGTTCATAGTGTCTGTGGTTCAATGGTGAATGACCGGCGGCGCGGATGAATCCACGTCGTGCATCTCGATGATCCGCCCGTCGTCCATCTGGGCGATGCGGTCGGCGTATTTGAAGATGCGGTTGTCGTGAGTGACGATGATGACCGCGCGACCCGGCCGGCGGGCAACGTCGTGAAACAAATCCATGACCATGTGGCCGTTGTGCGCGTCGAGCGAAGCCGTGGGCTCATCGCAGATCACCAGACGCGGCTCGTGCACCAGCGCCCGCGCGATGGCCACCCGCTGCTGCTGGCCGCCGGAGAGTTGCGAGGGACGGTGCTTCCAGCGGTCGCCGAGGCCGACGCGGTCGAGCATCTCGCGCGCCTTTTTTACGGCGCGCCCGAATGGCATGCCCTGAATCAGCAAAGGGACGCAGGCGTTCTCCGCGCAGTTCAGGGTCGGGATCAGATTAAAGGACTGGAAGATGAAACCGATGTTCAAGGCGCGGAATTTGGTCACGGCACCGTTCTTCATGCGGTCGAGCCGGGTGCCGAAGACTTCCACTTCGCCAGCGTCCGCGTGCATGGTGCCGGCGATGATGCTGAGCAGCGTGGTCTTGCCGCAGCCGCTGGGGCCGACGAGCATGAGAATCTGACCGTCGCGCGCTTCGAGACTGATGCCATGGAGCACGGTAAGCCGGTCGCCGCCGTCGCCAAAGCTCTTGACGATGCCGGTGACGCTCACGGCGTGTTCGATTGACACTGGGGACGCGGTATTCATCAGGCACGAAACACCATGGCGGGTTCATAGCGGCTCACGCGCCAGATGCCCAGAAGCGCGGCGAGAGAGCAGATGCCGAGGATGACCACCAGCACGGCGAGGGGCATGTGCCAGGTCATGAAGAATGGAGGCTGCTGGTTCTTGATCGCGGCAAAGGCGAATCCCGCCGTGGCCAGCAAGCCGATGCCGAACCCGACGATCCCGACGGTGAACGATTGCAACAAGAGCATGAAACAGAGGATGCGGTTGGAGGCACCCATGGCCTTGAGCGCGCCGAGATGTCGCATGTTCTCCAGCACGAACGAATAAAATGTCTGGCAGGAAATCGCGACGCCGACCACGAATCCGACCAGCACGGTGATGCCGAAGGAAATGGGGATGCCGGTGTTTTTGACATACCACCAGATCGTGGAGGTGTTGAACTCATGGCGCCCGGCTTTGCTGTCGAAGGTAAAATCACGGTTCACAAACGCGCGCAGTCCGGTCTCGCGCGTGATGTCCTCGACGGCCTGATCGATGCTGATGCCGGGCTTGGGCGATGCGATGACAGCGGAGAGCATCTTGCGCTGCGGCGGCGAGTATTGCAGAGCGCGCTCGTAGGTCGTCCAGACAAAGGGCCCGCCCGTAAAGGCTCGCATGGCCTGGCAGATTCCGACGACACGGGCCTCGATGTCATTGATCTCAAACACGTCGCCCAATTTGATCCAGGTGGACTTGTCACCCGGATTGCTCGCCAGTCGCTGCACCGCGAGGTCATCGATCACGACCGTGTTGGGAATGCGAAGATCCTCGATGCGGCCCTCCTTCATTTTCACCGGGGCACCAGCGAAGGTGGTGGGATCGATGCCGATGAGCTGGATGATTTTAAATGCCCCGCTGTCCAGGCGCACGCGCTGGATGCCGGAGTAGAGAGGCATGGCCCAGTCCACGCTGGAGACGCTCCGCACCATGGCCACATCGGTGTCGCGCATTGGATTCAACTCATTGACCTGATCCACCTCGGACTCCACGACCCAGATCGGCGCCGGCACGTTCTTCAAGGTCGAGGTCGTCCAGCGCATCAGACCGCAAAACACCGCGCTCTGCTGGGCAATAAGGAAGGTGGCAAAGAAAAGCCCTACGATGAGCATGACATACTTCGCGGTGTCGCCGAACAACATTTTCAGGGCCAGCAGGAGCATGGGAGAAGAAAAATAGAACCTTAAAGCTGTAGAGGTTTAGTGGCTGGCATCAGAATAAGTTGGTTCTAAAGGCCTAAGAGTCTAATGTTCCATGCCTCTATCCCGCCAGCGTTAGCAGCGCGCGACGGATTATTCTACGCTCCGGCTCCGTAAAGCGGACGAGCAATTCCGCTTCCATGCGCTCAGCAATTTTGCTCACGGTTGTCAGCACCTTGCCGCCTGCGTCCGTGATCTCCACGAGGTAGGCGCGCCGGTCCTGCGGATGATTCTTGCGACGGGCTAATTTATGCTTCTCCAAAGCATCAATAAACTTCACCATGGTGGTGCGGTCGATGCGCAGCTTGCGTCCGAGTTCCTGCTGGGACATGGGGCCAAACTCCTGCAACAGATGGAGGATGCCGGCGTGCGGAACCTCGACCGCGTGTTTGCGGCATTCTTCGGCGAAGATGCTGAAGAGTCGCTGATGCGCCTTGGCAACGAGGAAGCCGGTGTAACGGGTGAGACATTCCGGCAACGGCTCCACCGGCGCCCCTAGGGGGAGGAGCGGCATGGGAACACAGGCAGCGGATGGCATGATGATCAGCATCGCTGATCATCCGCCAGGCTGTCAATATGGAACTTCATCTCGGCCTGACCCTCGAAGACACCATGAATTACTGATTGAATGGATTTACGAGAACGATTCCGCCGTAGTCCTGCCCCTCGTTCATGTCTTCGCTGATGACTTCCACGCAGCCCGCACGCTTTGCTGTCGCGACGATGAGCGAGTCCCAGTAACGAAGCTGATACCGCTGATGAATGGCAATCGCCTCCTTCACAATTTGCGTGGTGATCTGCGCGACTTCAAGCCCGGCTTCCAATGCGGAAATAGCCACGGCTGCCTCCGCAGCGGTCATGAGTTTGCGTTTGATGACCACAGCATGGAAGAACTCACCGAGCACTTGCACAGAAACCGCCCCATCCCCTTCGCGCACCGCGCTGGCGAGAAGGCTCTGAGCCTTGGCTTGCTTCCCCGCATCCGATGTGTCGTAGGCGTAAACGACCACGTTCGTGTCCAGAAACTGCCTAGCGCTCATAAAGCTCGTCGCGCGAAGCGTAGCCTTTGCCGCCAAGGGGGCGGCTCAACTCTTGAAACGAGGCTAGCAACTTTTGCGCCGCAGACTCGCGTTGAGACGCTGCCGCGTCATCAGCATCGTCGCCACTCAAGCTCACCACGAACCCACGGAGCATGTCTTCCAGAGAAGTATGCCTGCGCTGAGCGACCCGCCGCGCCTTAACAGCAGCTGCGTCATCAACATTGAGAGTCAACGTGGTCATGTTTCAATCATAGACAGACTTCATTCCTATCGCAACCCCTTTGAAGCATTGGCATTGCGTGCTGCACATAACTCCCGCTCCCATGTCAATTCAACGATCAGATGGTTAATTTGCAATCTTGAAGAAATCTGGGTATTGACATGACTCCACCTACCACTACGGCTTGTGGTTAGTGATGGTGTTGAACGTCACTGGGGAGACTAAAACGGATTGCTGGGCCAAACGGTAGAACAG
>VFKE01000199.1 GCA_009885695.1 Verrucomicrobiota bacterium
AGGCTGGCGCGCAGCCGCGAAGCGAACCCTGTCGCACACTCAGCCAGGATGGCCGAGTTACTTTTTCAACAGGCTGTTAAGCCTAAAAACGGAGCTGATAGTGAATAGTCGATAGCTAATAGCCTGATGAGCAGAAGGCGCTCAAGAGCGCTTCGTCTAGACGGTTCGGCACTTTGCCACGCTGACGGGGCGCTTGAAGATGAGTGTGCTTCCATCGACAACCATCATCAATCATGATGGCAAAATGTACGCCTTGCTTTCCGTTCATGCGTAAGCCCTGTAGGCGCAGCGCTTCGCAGGGAATTTCGCTCGCCAAATCGCGGATTTAGGACATGGTAGCCGTTCATCCTAACGGCTGGGAGAAAATCATTCATCCGCCGTTCATCTATTTGCGTATCCCATCATTCATGCAATCCCTCCTCCGTAATATCAACATCATGTTCCACCAGTGGTGGGACACTGACTACCATCCTGAAGGCGTTGAAACCGTGCGCGCCAAGGAGGACAAGGTTGCGGTCAGCCGCACCATTCCCTTCATCCTGCTCCACTTGAGCTGCTTGCTGGTGTTTGTCGTCAGCTTCAGCTGGTTTGCTGTCGGCGTGGCGGTGTTTCTCTACCTGGTGCGCATGTTCGCCATCACTGCCTTCTACCACCGCTACTTCTCGCACCGGGCATTTCGCACATCGCGGTTCATGCAGTTCATCTTCGCCGTCTGGGGCAACAGCTCCATGCAACGCGGGCCGCTCTGGTGGGCTTCCGTTCACCGGCATCATCATCAGCACTCCGATGAAGAAGTGGATGTACACTCGCCGGCGCATCACGGATTTTTCTGGTCACACATCGGCTGGATCACCAGCCAGAGAAACTTCCCCACGGACTATAACAAGGTGAAGGATCTTGCGAAATATCCCGAGCTCGTCTTCCTCAACCGCCATGACCAGCTGGTGCCCCTGGCCGTCTTCGCCACGCTCTATCTCACCGGCTGGCTGCTGGAAACGTTCGCTCCATCACTGGGCACCACCGGCTGGCAGCTCGTCGTCTGGGGCGGCGTGGTCAGCACGGTTGCCCTCATGCACGGCACCTTTTGCATCAACTCCCTGGCCCACGTCTTTGGCCGCAAACGCTTCAAGACCGGCGACGACAGCCGCAACAGCCTGCTGCTCGCGATGATCACGCTCGGCGAAGGCTGGCATAACAACCACCACCGCTACATGCACGCAGCGCGTCAGGGCTTTTACTGGTGGGAAATCGACATCAGCTACTACATCCTCAAAGTATTCTCCTGGTGCGGCCTCATCTGGGAGCTGAAGCCGGTGCCGGCGCAAGTATATGAGGAAGCGCGAATCCAAAAGCTCGCGCCGGACGCATCCACCATGTGACAGTGCCGGAATAACCGCCGGGTGGTGTCGCGAACCCCACGACGCCCTCCATGTCACAACCACGCATCGCCATCATCGGCACCGGCATCGCCGGACTCGGCTGCGCCCACTTTCTTCATCGGTCATTTGACGTCACACTCTTTGAGCAGAACGACTACGCGGGCGGCCACACTAACACCGTCAGTGTGAAAGAGGACGGCCGGGAACTGCCGGTCGATACCGGGTTCATGGTTTTCAACCACGTGACCTATCCGTTGCTGACACGATTGTTCCGCGAGCTGGATGTAGCAACGAAACGGACAGACATGAGTTTCGCCGTGAAGCACGAACCGGCGCGCCTCGAATACAACGGCCACTCGCTGAATACCATTTTCGGCAGGCGGCTCCAACTGCTCAACCCGCGCTTCTGGCGCTTTCTTCTCCAGATCAGCCGCTTCAATCAAGAGACCGCCGCCGCGCTCGATGATCCCCGCTTCGCCCGAATGACGCTGGCAGAATACGCTGCGGCCCGCGGTTACGGCCGCGATTTCCTCGATCTCTACATCGTGCCCATGGGCGGCGCCGTCTGGAGCACGCCACCGGAAAAAATGCTGCAGTTTCCCGCCGTCTCCCTCATGCGCTTCTGGCACAATCACGGATTCCTCGGCATGAATACCCGCCACCCATGGTGGACCGTCGTCAATGGCTCACAGTCCTACGTGCGAAAACTCACCGCTCCATTCCGGGATCGCATCCGGCTCAGTTCTCCGGTCGCACGAATCGAGCGCGGACCGCGCGGTGTGACCGTGACTCCACGCAATGGAGCGCCCGAAGTCTTCGACAAGGTCATCCTCGCCGGCCATGCCGACCAGTCACTGCGCATGCTGGCCGACCCGACACCATTGGAAAGAGAACTGCTCCCCGCGTTCCAGTATCAGCCCAATACTGCGACGCTGCACACCGACGAGCAGTTCATGCCCTGGACGAAGCGTTGCTGGGCCTCGTGGAACTACCGTGTCGCGGCCGACGGCACGTCCACCACGCACTACTGGATGAACCGCCTGCAAGGCATCTCCGAAAACGTGAACTACTTCGTCTCTCTCAACGCCGACGGAGAGATCGATCCGAACAAAGTCCTGCGTCGCATCGAGTATGAGCATCCGCTGTTCGACCTCGCTGCCATTGACGCCCAGAAACGGCTGCCGGAGCTCAACCGTCTGTCTGCTGACCAATCGACGTATTACTGCGGCAGCTATTTCCGTTACGGCTTCCACGAGGATGCCTTCGGCTCTGCCGTCAATCTCTGCCGGGAACTTCTCGGAACCGAACCATGGTGAACCCGGACGCCAACGCGATTTATGAATGCCGCGTGATGCACCACCGCCTCGCGCCCAAGGTGCATCGCTTCGATTATCGCGTGTTCTACCTCTGGCTCGATCTCGATGATCTCGACAAACTCGACCGCTCGCATTTGCTCTTCAGCCGGAATAGCTGGAACCTATTCTCATTCCGCGATGAGGATCACTTCCATGATGACGGCCGGGATGTGAAGACCAAGCTGCTGGCCTGGCTGAATCTCCAGGGCATGGACACATCTCAAATTGCCCGGGTCAAGCTGCTGACTTTCCCGCGTATCCTGGGTTACATCTTTAACCCGGTCTGCTTCTTCTTCTGTTTTGATTCCACCGGGAATCCCGTTTATGCCGTCACGGAGGTAACCAATACTTTCCATGAGAAAAAGCCCTACCTGCTCAGCGAGCGTGACGCCAAGGGCCGCTTCCGGCTCCTTACGCCCAAGCATTTTTACGTCTCCCCCTTCACAGACCTCGACCTCTCATTCGACTTTAAGCTCCGGGTCCCCGACGAAACACTGGAAATTCACATCGATGACCGGGAGGGTGATACCCGCCTCCTCCTGACCACGCTGACCGGAACCCGTCGGTCTTTCACCACCCCGGCGCTTCTCGCTTGCGCCATCAAATATCCCCTGCTCACTTTGAGGGTAATTTTTCTCATACACTGGCACGCTTTCCGGCTTTGGCTGAAGCGCCTGCCGGTGCACCCCAAGGCAGCAGACCCCCACTTGCAGCGCGACGTCCATCGTCCCCATGAAACGATTGCATCCAAATCCCGCTCTGAGGCGCAATAATCCGCATGACAGATGAAGCCATCGAACTAAACGTCCGCGACCTCGCAGATGAACGGACTGATTCTCCCAATCTGGCCGAGCGCCTCGTCTTGAAGAGCCTGGTCGGCTTTCGCCACGGATGCCTCCACCTAGTTTATCCGAATGGCAAGACCCGGACGCTGGGTCTGGCCGATGCGGAACCGCGCGCCGAGATCCGTCTGCGCCAGCCTGCCTCGTTCTTCCGCCGCTGTGCGCTCTATGGCAACATCGGCTTCGGCGAATCCTATGTCGATGGCGACTGGGACACGGACGACATCAAATCGGTCATCGCCTGGTTCATCACCAACATCGCCCGCACGCCATCTCTCCAAGGCTCGTCACAAAAGCTCGCCTTCACCAACCTGCTGCGTCTCGCCAACCGCGTGCGGCACTGGCTGCGCCCCAACTCGCTCCACACCAGCCGACGCAACATCGCGGAGCATTACGATCTCGGGAACGATTTCTACTCGCTCTGGCTGGATGACACCATGACCTACTCGGCGGCGAAATTCACCTATAAGGAACAGCGACTCGAAGAGGCCCAGTATGAAAAATACGAGGCACTCTGCCGGCGGCTGCGACTCAAATCTACAGATCATGTTTTGGAAATTGGCTGTGGATGGGGAGGTTTCAGCGAGCACGCTGCCAAGCATCACGGCTGCCGGGTCACCGCCGTCACCATCTCGCGCGAGCAATGTGACTACGCCACCAATCGCATCGAGCGCGCCGGATTGTCAGGCCGGGTGGAAATCAGAATGCAGGACTACCGCCGTCTCACCGGAGAGTTCGACAAGATCGCTTCGATTGAAATGTTGGAGGCCGTTGGTGACAAATATCTGGAGACGTTCTTCGCGAAATGCCACCAGCTCCTGAAAAAGGACGGGCTGCTCGCCATGCAGTTCATCACCGTGCCAGACTCCCGCCACGAGAGCTTGCGCAAAGGCGTGGACTGGATTCAAAAACACATCTTCCCCGGCTCCCTGCTGCTGAGCATGGCGCGCGTCGGAAGCGCCATGAACCGCACGGGAGAATGGTGCCTGCATGAACTGGAGGATCTCGGCGCGGACTATGCCCGGACGCTGCGACTCTGGTGGGAGCGATTCAACGCCCGGCTCGGCGACGTCAGGGAAATCGGCTTCGACGACCGTTTCATCCGCAAATGGAACTACTATCTCCAATACTGCGAAGCCGCCTTCGCCGTGCATCACATCAGCGTCGTGCAAGCCTGCTGGACGCGGCCAGGGAATGAAAAGTTACAGGTTATAAGTTAAGAATTAAAAGTTATGCGTTAAGGGTTAGGAGTTAAGCGCAGTAAAATATCCAAGTTCGCATTCACTCCTAACTTCTAACTCCTAATTATTCTTCCCCCATGATCCGTTTCCTCAAAATTTTCTTCCTCATCGTGCTGGTCTCGATGCTGGCGGTTACAAGCTGGGCGACCCTGCAATGCCCGCTGTGGGAAACACCGCACGCGGTGGTGATGCATCCGTGGTTTATCGCCACGATGTTCGACACCTACTGGGGCTTCCTCACTTTCTATTGCTGGGTTTTTTACAAAGAGTCATCCTGGACCAAGCGCATCACCTGGCTGCTGGCCATCCTGCTCCTGGGGAACATCGCGATGTCGGTCTATGTCTTGAACAAGCTCTTCCGCCTGCCTCCCGGTGCCACAACGGGCGACCTGCTGGCGATCCGCGACTGACTTCATGATTGCGATCTGGCAGAACATCGCGCTGGGAACGCTCGCCGCCTTCGTGCTTTTCAGCGGCACCTGGCTGCTGAGCCGCCGCGCGAACAACTACAGCCTGGTCGATGTCACCTGGTCGTATGCGCTTATTTCCCTCCTGGCCATCTATGCAACCGGCACCGCTGGCGATTCATCGCGCAAGCTCATCATTGGCATCATGGGCTCGGCCTGGGCGCTGCGGCTCGGCACCTACATCCTGCTGCGAGTCTGGGCGCATCACCCAAAGGAAGACGTGCGCTACGCGGTCATGCGGGAGAAATGGCGCGCGCGACCGGGCTTGATGTTCTTCCTCTTTTTTCAAGCACAGGCGATCTTCATCGTGCTGCTCTCGCTGCCGCACTTGCTGGCCATGAACAATCCAGCGCCCGGCCTCAGATGGATTGAGTGGATCGGCATCGGCGTCTGGCTCGCCGGCATCACCGGTGAAAGCGTGGCCGACTGGCAGATGAAACGATTCAAGGCCAATGCCGCGAACAAAGGAAAAGTCTGCCAGGAAGGTTTGTGGCGCTATTCTCGTCATCCCAACTACTTTTTCGAATCCATGATCTGGTGGGGCTTCTGGCTCTTCGCCTGCGGATCGCCCTGGGGCTGGATCACGATTTACGCGCCATTGCTGATTCTCTATTTCCTGCTGCGTGTCACCGGCATCCCGCTCACGGAGAAATGCGCCGTGCAAAGCAAGGGCGACGCCTATCGGAAATACCAGCGAACCACCAGCGCATTCATCCCGTGGTTCCCGAAAAAATACTCATGAGCCTGACCGACACCCTTCTGGAAAAGAACCTGCTGCCCGACTCGCTGATCCGTTTCGGCATCCGTCAGCGCCTCGCCTCACTGCTGCGCGACAAACGACCGGCAGACATCGACGCCCGGCAATCAGCCCTCAGTGAGCACATCGAAGGCTTGAAGCTCAGTCCAGTTGCCATCGAGACCGACGCCGCCAACGAGCAGCACTACGAAATGCCCACGAAATTTTTTCAGCTCTGCCTTGGAAAGCATCTCAAATACAGTTCCGGCTGGTGGGATGGAAATGCGATTTCACTCGATGACGCTGAGGCGGCCATGCTCGCGCTCACCTGCCAGCGTGCGGAACTGAGCGACGGCCAGCGCATCCTCGAACTCGGCTGCGGCTGGGGCTCGCTCTCGCTCTGGATGGCGGCGCATTATCCCAACGCCCAGATCACCAGTGTCTCCAATTCCAGAACACAGAAGGAGTTCATTGATGATGAAGCCTCCAGGCACGGACTGAAGAACCTCACCGTGCGCACCGCCAACATGAATCACTACCAAGGCGAAGGAGCCTCGGTTTTCGACCGGGTGGTGAGCGTGGAAATGTTTGAGCACATGAAAAATTACCGGGAGCTGCTGCACCGCATCGCTTCGTGGATGAAGTCCGGCGGAAAACTCTTCGTTCACATCTTCACGCACCGCGACATTGCATATCATTTCGAAGCGAAGAATGAAAATGAATGGCTGGCCCGGCATTTCTTCGCCGGCGGCCAGATGCCGTCGCACGATCTGCTGCTGCATTTTCAAGAAAACCTGCGCCTCGAGCAGCAGTGGGCCGTCAACGGCACACACTACGAGAAAACATCCAACGCCTGGCTGGCGAACATGGACGCGAACCGCGATGCCATCCTGACATTGCTCGCGCAAACCTATGGCGAAACGGACGCTGCAAAATGGTGGGCCCGCTGGCGAGTCTTCTACATGGCCTGCGCGGAACTCTGGGGCTACCGCGCAGGAAATGAATGGCTGGTGTCGCATTACCGGTTTGTGAAGCCGCAGGCACTTTCAGACGGATAGCAATTTGGACTGCGGCAGCCCGCTGCCGCCTTCAATGCCGCAGCCTGCTGCGGCGAGTCGAGGTCCGCTCTGGGTTGAAGTCAGTCCCATCCCGGCCAGCAGGCTGGCTCCCGAAAGCGGCAACGGGCTGCCGCAGTCCAAATTGTCCAGAATCATTGGCGGACTTCTCACCCTTCACACAGTTTGTGCGATTGCGAGGACCGACCCGAATGGCACTGACTGTTCCCGTCAGCACTCACCGCAAGTCCGTCCATAAGCACGAACTCTATGTCCTTGTTCCCGCGCAAGCGGATGCGGCTCATCACCTAGCCGTGCTTCTTCCCGGTGAAAACGTCGGCGATTACGCGGCATCCATAACCGCTATCGCAAACATTTCCACGAGCGAGCTGCACCCGAATATGTGGTAACGAGTGGCGTTGTGAGTGGCACAGGTTTGCAAACTGTGTGTCGCCCGGCCATTCTGGGCGGATCAGAAGTAAAGTGTCCAGAATCATTGATTGACCCCTTCCCTGACAGGGAGGGATCGGAGGGGTGAAATTTACCTGGCGACGAGTTCAACGCGGCGGTTGAGCTTGCGCCCTTCCTCGGTGCTATTGGTCGAGACCGGGGCCATGAACGATGCACCCAGGGGAGTCAGGCGCTCCGCTTCCAATGCCGTACTTGGTGGTGAGTTCCGCCGCCGCGGCCTTGGCGCAGCGAGCCGAGAGGTCCTGGTTGAATTCGAAGGTGTTTTCGAACGCACTTGCGCGCTCGTGCTTTGGGACATATCTCCCCCCTACCCGTCTCCGATGCCCGCCCTAGGCTACTCCGGCCCGGCAATCGCAAATGCAATTTCCTAGCAGAGACTCTTCATGATGATGCGCTCGCTCGCCGCCTCCCTCGCGCCGCATGGCATCCGTGTGAATGGCATCACACCCGGCCTCATCTGCACACCGCTCACGCAGACATGGATGGAGCCGCACGCGCACGATCTGCAGAAGCACTACGAAAACATTATCCTCCTCGACAAAATCGGCCAGCCCAGCGACTGCGCCGGAGCCGTGGCCTTCCTCAGTTCGCCAGCCGCCAGCCACATCTCGGGCGAGATCATCGTCATCGATTGCGGCCTCACCACCACTCAGATCGAGCGCATTTAATACACCCACATGTCTGCTCCATCCAACTCCACGAATGCAGCAGACGCCGTCCTGCCATCACGCGCCTGGCTCATCGTCGGTCTGCTCTGCATCGTGGGTTGCCTGAACTATCTCGACCGCATCATGCTCACCACGATGCGCGCGTCCGTCACGTCCGCCATCACGATGACGGACGCCCAGTTCGGCCTGCTCACCTCCGCCTTCCTCTGGATCTACGGCGCGCTCAGCCCTTTCGCCGGCTTCCTCGCAGATCGCTTCAGCCGCAGCCGCGTCATCATCGGCAGCCTCTTCCTCTGGTCACTCACCACCTGGCTCACCAGTCACTGCGTCACCTTTGAGCAACTCCTCACCACACGCATCCTCATGGGCATCAGCGAGGCCTGCTACCTGCCTGCCGCACTCTCCCTCATCGCCGACTACCACCGCGGCCCCACGCGCTCACTCGCCATGGGCATCCATCTTTGCGGTCTTAGCATCGGCTCAGGCCTCGGCGGGCTCGGTGGCTGGCTGGCGGAGCATCATGGCTGGACGTATGCCTTTACTTTGTTCGGCAGCATCGGTGTCGGCTACTCACTCCTGCTGCTCGCCTTCCTTCGTGATGTCCCAGAGCATCTCCGCGTTCATCCAGACCAGCCAGAGGAAAATGTCTCTTTCATTCCCGCACTGCGCAGCCTCTTCAGCCATGGCTCCTTCTGGCTGCTCTTCTTTTACTGGGGCCTCATCGGTGTCGCAGGCTGGGGCGTCATCGGTTGGATGCCGACCTATCTCCAGACACAGTTTAAGCTAGGCCAAGGCGAGGCCGGATTCTCCGCCACCAGCTACCTGCAAATCACTACTCTCATCGGCCTCATCGTCGGCGGCATCTGCGCAGATCGCTGGAGCCGCCGCACCGAGCGTGGACGCATCTACACCGCCGTCATCGGCATGTGCATCGGCGCACCCGCCATTTTCCTCGCCGCGCATACTGGCACCTTCGGCATCGCCATCGCCGGATTGATGCTCTTCGGCCTTGGGCGCGGTTTCAGCGACTGCAATACCATGCCCATCCTCTGCATGGTCTGCGACCCACGCTACCGCGCCACTGGCTTTGGTGTGCTAAATCTCTTCGCCTGCAGCGTCGGTGGCCTGACCATCTATGCCGGCGGCGTCCTCCGTGATGCCCACGTCGATGTCCGCCTCATTTTCACCGTCGCCTCCATCGGCCTGCTCATCTGTGCCGTCCTACTCTCCCTCATCCGCCCACGCACCCTCCATGAATCAAGACCTCACACTCCTGCTCATGACTAGAGCATTTTTAAACAAGACGGTGATGAAAGCCGGTAAATAAAATGGTGTTTATATGCATCCAAAATATTAGCAGCTTTATAGACTAAATAAATCCCGGGCATGCCTTATTTCAGTGCCATTCCTCACTTCGCCTGACCCCTTTTTCGTGCCCCGGTCCGATCCGGTTCGGTAGTGACGGCAAGACGCCGTCACTACGATCATTTGGGTCTCGCCGGGGTGAAGCGGTTGTTCAAGTCCACGCGGGTTTTTGCTGGCGGAAGATCGTCATTGGATACGGGCAGGGCGCGCGGCACGCCGTCAATCGGGGTGCGCATCTCTGGAGCGGCATCTCCGGGATCGGCGAAGGCGCGGGTTTTTGGATAGGACTGAGCCTGTTTTTCAATCTCCATCTGCTCTTGCACATAGGAGTCGCCACTGGGCATGATCTGCGGTTTGACGAAGATGAGGAGTTCGCGGCGTTCCTTGGTCTTGCTGGTGTTGCCGAAGAGATATTTGATGAGCGGGATGCGCACCACAATCGGCAGGCCGGTCTTGGTTTTGTTATCCCGTTCCGTGATCAAGCCGCCGAGAAGTACGGTGGTGGCATTGGGAACGATGATGGTGTTCTTCAACTCCTGGGTGGAGAGGTTTGGCACCTTGTTGCCGCTGATTTCCGTGAAGCCGGCGACGTCGAAATTGCGCTGGCTGAACTCCAGCTTGACCTCGTCGTTGGCGTAGATATGCGGAATGATGTCGAGCCGCAGTTCGACAGGGATGTATTGGGTGGTGGAGGAGATGGCGGCGTTGCCGGTGGTGGTGCCGGCCTGGGTGAGGGTCTGGCCGGCGATGGCAATCTGCTGGCCGACAGAGATCGTCGCCTGTTTGTGATTCAGAGTGGTGATGTTGGGTCGTTGGAGAACGTGAAAGCGCTTGGTGTCATCAAGGGTGCGGAGGAAGACATTGAGGTGGTCGCCAATCTGGCCGTAGATAGAAAGGCCCTGCAGGGGGGGGAATTCGGAGAGCTTGGAGATGGAGGTAAAATCGGTGGCCTTGCTGCCCATCGTCAGGATGGTTCCCGCGCCGGCGTTCTCGTTGTTTTTGCCGAAGCTTTTCAGCGTGTGGATCCAGTCGAGGCCGAACTGGAAATTGTCCGCGAGCGTGAATTCGCCGAGGATGACGGAGAGCAGGAGCTGTTGCGGTCGTTTGTCCAGCTCTGCGGCGAGCTGTTCGAGCAGGCGCAACTGTTCCGGTGGACCGGAGGCGAAGATCCGGCTGGCGGAGGGATCCACGATGAGCAGTGTCTTTCCGATGAGCACAGACTGGGCTTTCATCTCGCGTTCCTGAAATCCACCGCCGCCGGAGCCGCCGATGCTTCCACCGAATCCGCCGCCGCCTCCGAAGCCCCCGCCTCCGAGGCCAGAAGAGCCAAAGCCGCCGCTGCCAAAGCCTGAAGAGCCGAAACCGCCGCCCCCAAAACTACTGCCGCCACTGTTGGACGGGGTGGTGGTCGTGGTCGTCTTGCTGTCGGATCCCTGGAGCTTGCCGCCATCATTCGCATCTTTCGATCCACGCATCAGGGCGTCGTGGGCGACGCTGGCGAATTCAAGAACGTCCATGTAACGAAGCTTCAGCGAAATGAAACTGCGGGCGTCGGTCGCGGCATCAAACTCTTTTACCAGGCTCTCGATGTATTCGATTTCCAGGGGGCGGGCGACGATCAGCAGGCTGTTGGTTCGCGAAATGGCCTGAATTTTTGCCGGCGCGGCCTCGGATTCGCCCACGCTGGTCGTTGCGATCACCTGCGCGGCAGCCTGAGCGGCAGCCTGCTGGGGGTTGGTCGGACGGGGCTGGTTGGGCAATGTGGCTGCGACCTTGCTCTGCGGGGATGAGGTGCCGATGCCAAGCAGCTCGGACAGCGCCTTGGCCACTTCCTCCGCATCGGCGCGTTCGAGACGAATGGTCTTGTGGATGGTTTCGCCCGGTGGAACATCGACCTGCTTTGCGAGGTCAAGATAGGCGCGGATGGTGTTGGAGTTTTCGGTGATGACCAGCGCCCGGGCATTGGGGACCGCGACAATTTTTCCGTAGGGATGGTTGGGCACGATCTGGGCGAAGGCCTGTGCCGCCTCGTCGGATTTAAGATACTGGAGTGGCAGCACATAGGTGACCACCTTGTCAGTATTTGGAAGATCTTCAGCACGCAAAATCATGTCCACGCGCTCGCTGGCGGGATTGCGGCCGGCTTCGAAGGCGATGATCTTCACCATGTCCTTGCCGCTGGGAACGAAGGCGTAGCCGGAGAAGAGGAGGGACTTTTCGATGAATTCAACGGCTTCTTCCTTGGTGAGCTGGCCGTTGGTCTCGATGGTGACGACGGCGTTTTCGATGTGCGGATCACGGATGATGCGCTTGCCGGTCATCTCCTGGTAGTCCTCGAGCACCTGACTCAGGGGCATGTTTGGATAGTGAACCGGATAGCCTTTTGGCACCGGCCTGCCTCCGACAGGCGGTGCAAGTTGCGCGTCCGCCAGTTCCGCGGCGGTAAAAATCATCGTGAGCGCCAAAAGCGGCTTTAGTGGTGTCAGCATGGTCAAAAGATATTAGGGGTCAGTTCTGGGGTGGCTGCGGCAGTGTGGGCTGCGGTAGCGTGTTCAAGCGTCGGCGCTGGATGGTGGGAGTGTTGTTCGCTGGCGTGGCATTGGACTGGGGCTGTGGTGGACTGGGTGCCTGGGGCACGATGACGGGTCGCGCGCCCTGGATTCCCGGTGGAGTAATGTTGGGAGCCAAGCCTGTTCGAGGCGGCATTGTGTTGACGGATGTTCTGGCCAGGCCGGGGTTGTTCTGCCCGGTCATCGCCATGTGGGGATTGGGTTTGGCGGCGGCACCTTGCGCGGCCATCTGTTTCAGGAAGCTTTCATCGTAGCGCACGACGGCAGTTTCGTTGTTGCGTTCCAACTCCACGAAGGTGTCCGCGCGCCGGTCCTGAAGATGAGCCGTTTTCACTTTTGTTCCGTCTGCTGCGGATTCCTGATTTTTTAAGCGCAAGTATTCGCGTGTCTTGGTGTTTACCAGGATGACAATGTTGTCTTCCCCCGCCTGCCGCCAACCGGCGAGGGCGAGGTCCTTGGCAAACGATTCCTTCTGCATGGCGACGGGCGCGGTCTTGAGCGTGAAGGGATTTTTTTTCCAGCCAGCCTCGTAGCGGTTGATGGGGTGGGCCTGCGGTTCGGCGAACGGTGCCGCTGAAGCCGCGCCGCAGGCTGAAAGAAATATCAACAGATTGAGAGAAATTATTCTCATCAGATGGTCTTGGCAGTTGGAGGTTGATACCAGCGCCAGAACTGCACGGCGCAGACGACTTTCGTGGCGTCTTCTTTGTCCGGAGTGAGCTTGAGATAAGGCACCACGCGAAAATCTTCGGGCGATAGCACGCTGTAGATCCAGCGGAATACGCTCGAGAGATCGCCTTTCACGGTGAGCGTGACGCCGGCCTGCTGATAATATTCGTTCTTTACCTGTTCTTGATACTGTTTGCTGACTACGGAAACTCCCGAGGCTTGCGCCTTGGCGAGCAGGGTTTCAAAGAGTTCGTTGTCCGCATCGAGATCGTTCTTGGCGACGGGCTGATGCCGCGCGAGCCAGTCGCCGCGTTCCTTCCAATTGGGTGCGTCGGCCAGAAGATCGTTGGAATCCTGGCGCTCGGCGGCCAGTGCCTGCTCTTGAGTCGTGATGGCGCGCTGCCATGACTGCAGCTGCTTCGAGATGACCAGGCCGCCGATGACGGCCAGCAGTCCGACGGACAAGGCGAGCAGTTTTTTTTCGCTGTCTTTCATGGGGCTTCACCTCCGGTGCCCAGCGTGCCTTCCGCACGGAAGCTCGCCTGGTTGTCTTCGAGGATCGTGGGCTGGGGGAAGTTCCAAGTGTATTGCTGCAGACCGACATCGCCCGTGAGATCAGCCTGAAATTTTTTCGCATGAGTGATCGTGCTGGCCTTGCCGCTGACGACCAGCTTGTCGCTCTCGAGGAAAAATTCCTTCAACTGGATACCTTCATCTGGCAGGAGCGATGCCACGCGGTGAAATAATTCCGTCGGATACGAGTCCGGATTGGTAGCGGGCTCCAGCACCTGCCAGCGCGCCTGCATCAGGCGCACGGTCTCGATTTCTGGTCTGCGCCGTTCCAGTTCCGCAGTCTGATTCGATACTTTCTGGCCGCGCCAGAGCAGCCAGCCCGACCATGCGGCAAAAACGAGCACGTAAAGCGCCACGAGTGCGGTGATGATCTGCGCACTGCGCCGGCGTTGGGCGCGCCCCATCGCGGCGCGCGCCATCTCCGGTGGAAAAATACCGCCCGGCTTTTCCGGCAGCACCGGCAGTGGCCGGGCTTCTACCCAGGCGCGAACTCCGAGTGCGTCCTTCACGGCGTCGGCAAAACCCGGTTCCGGCTTCGTCCACACCCGAACGCCTGTTGGACGCGTGAGAAATCCCTGCACCTCCAGTCCCAGGCACAGCACGCGAATTTCCTGCGCGGCATCAGCATCGAGCCTGCGCGCGCTCAACACTGAAAAATGCAGCAGGGTTGCGCCGCGCGCGAAAGCGATCACCAGTCGTCCCAGCTCTTTCCAGAGCGCCGCTTCGCCCTCAGGCAGGGGGAAAAGGCGAGGGGACAGCTCAAATGAATCCGGCCGCCGTCCTTCCCACGGTGCTTCCGGTAACTCGGCCAGACCGGCGCTGGCGACGAGCACGCGGTTTTCAGAACGACCCGCTTCCCAATGCGTCCAGGATTTGCCATCACCAGCCTCGTTGGCACCGAGTGTTTCCCATTTCAGTGCCGCCACTGCGGCGACATCCAGCCTGCCATCCTGCGGTGCGACGGCCCAGAACGGAACGCTGTCCAGACCTAGTGCCTCGATGGCAAAAATTCCTCCATCCGTTCCGTCGGCAGCATCCATTTTTTCCCAGCCACCGCCCGCTTCCAGCCGCCAAAATTCCCTCCCAGTTTCTCCAGGAAGGCAAAGGTTGGCGCGGGTGCCGGTTTTCAGGGTGGGGCCGGGCATGGGTTTATTGAATCGCTGACAATCACAACGCGGTCCATCATACCGCACTTCAGGCGGATCGCAGCAGAAAATACGCGGTCTAGAGTGGTTTAAATAATTTCGTAGCCGCGTTCGTGCTGAACAGCCGCGAAGCGAAAGCGCGGGAAATAGGCATACTTTGTTGGCTGCCGTGGCTTCTTCCCGCACTCTTACGAGATGCGGCTCCGTTTTTTTTAAAAATGCTCTAGTCCCCGGAGGATTCGCGCCACTCCATGACGGGTGATCGTCCCCCGGCGCTTTTCTGAACAATCACCGAGATGCGCCGGGCATAAGCGCCCGTCCGTCCCACGCTGACCACCCGCGTGACCGAGCCTTTCAAGATGAACAATCCCGCGCCTGCGGTCTGAGGCGCTGCATTAGCCCCCATCAGCACCATCGCTTCATCTAGACTTTTCATGGGTTCATCATCGTCCGTGTGCGGGATGCCGTCAGGGCCGTTGCGCGCTGCCACCAGTGTGTGCGCCGCGCTCAAAGGCACGTCAGCCACGATGGCAATCAGTTCCGCGGGCGCTTCATTGATGTCGAGTCCGCCCGATCCCCAGAGTGTGAAAACATTCCGCCATGCTGGATTGGCCTGGATCACAAGTTCCATGCCGCGCACCAGCGTCACTTCATCAAGGCTCTGTATCGGGCGGTTGTAAGGGCGGTCGCTGAATCCATCCTTTTTGTAATCGGCCCTCTCCGCACCCGTGAGACGTTTGAAATCGTCGGCATCAACCCAGTCCATCAGTGCATCCACCACCGCCTGCGCTTCCTGCGGCCGCAATCCCCAGCTCCCAAACAGCCGCTCCAGAACAACTCGCCGTTCCTCGGTCAGCAGCGCGCCGATGTTCAAGCGGCTCTCTTCCGTGGTGATGTTCACTTCATAGGACTCCGCGTATCCCGTGCTTTTGCGCAACAGGGGGTCGCCCGGTTTCACCAGCGGGTTGACGCCGATCGCCAGCCCGGCTTCGGCCAGTTGGCGGGCGCGGAACACCAGACGCCGCGCCGCGACCGTCTCCACATCCTGCATCACCACCATCATGGAAGTGATGATGAGGAAGGAGAGGAGCGCGATAACCCACAAGACAACGAGCAGGGCTGATCCGCGCGCGACGGTTGTCTGGCGCATGGTCCCACTAAAGCTCCTGCGGGTCGTGCTGACAAGTCCCTCCGCCAAGGACAGAATCATCCGGTGACAAAACTCGGTGGCAGCATGATACATCTGACTGTCTACCGATCATGACTCCCGCAGAGCCCAGCCCGACCGCCTCCGTCCTGCCAGTGCCTCCACCTGTCACCACGGCGGAAGTGTGCGATGAGGAATCGTTCATCGGCAAGGAATCCGACCGCGCGCTGCTTTCCGGACCGAACTCCCGGTTGCGAGACTTGAAGCTCCTGTTCGGCACGATCATGGATTTCATGCGCGGCTTTCGCGCGCTGCACTTTGTGGGGCCGTGCATCACCGTCTTTGGTTCCGCGCGAATCCGTGAGGATCATCCGCATTATCAACTGGCGCGACGCATGGGCGGTGAAATTGCCAAACTGGGATTCACAGTCATGACCGGCGGCGGTCCCGGTTTAATGGAGGCGGCCAATCGCGGCGCGAAAGAGGTCGGTGGTCGCTCGGTGGGCTGCAACATCGTCCTGCCCGAGGAGCAGAAGCCGAACCCGTGGCTCGATCGCTGGGTCTCGATCAACTACTTCTTCGTGCGCAAGACGCTGCTCACGAAATACAGCTACGGCTTCATCATCATGCCCGGCGGCGTGGGCACGCTCGACGAAATGTTTGAGGCGCTCACCCTCATTCAGACGAAAAAGATCCGGAATTTTCCCATCGTGCTCATGGGACTGGAATACTGGCAGCCGCTCGTGGCCTTGATGAATCACATGGTCAAAGCCGGCACCATCAGTGCGGAGGACATGGCCTTGATTCACATGACTGATTCGGTTGAGGAGGCGTCGGCACACTTGAGCGAATATGCCATCAAGGAGTTCGGTCTCCGCCGGGGCAAGGTGCCGGTCAGACGATTCCGCTGGCTGCTGGAGCGCGGTGTCTAAGAGGTCATGACCGACAAGACCTTCCAGCTTTCCTCCGGTCGCATGCTCGGATACGCCGAGTTCGGAGATCTGTCCGGCACGCCGCTTTTTTATTTTCACGGCTGGCCGAGTTCGCGCGTGCAAGGCGAGCTGCTGGAGGAGACCGGGAAGCGGCGGGGCTTGCGCATCATCGCGCCGGACCGGCCGGGCATCGGTCTCTCGGAATTTCAACCGGACCGGACACTGACCGGCTGGCCATCGCTGATGCGCGAGCTGGCGGAGCATGTCGCTGCAGAAAAGTTTTATGTGCTGGGCGTCTCCGGCGGCGGACCTTATGCGCTGGTCTGCGCCCATGCCATGCCGGAGCGATTACTGGGCGCGAGCGTCGTCTGCGGTGCACCGTCGCTGCAAAACGTGGGCACGGACGGACTTTTCTGGGCTTACAAGCTGGCCATGTGGGCGCAGCACCGCCTGCCCTTTGCGCTCTGGCCTGGGCTGCGTGTCTCCGCGTGGATTGCTGGTCGCAGGATCACCCAGTGGCCCCAGACTTTTTTCTCGCGTTTCTACGCCGCTGAAGATCGCCGTGCTTTGCAGGATGAAAAAATGCACCGCATTATGATGCAAAGCGGTCGCGCGGCCTTGCTCGGCAACGTCAGCGCGCTGCGGCTCGACGGCATGATTTACCAGTCGGACTGGGGATTCGACCTTGGAGAAATCCAGATACCCGTGCGCTTCTGGCACGGTGATGAAGACTGGAACATTCCACTGGGGCTCGCGCAGAAGACCGCGGCCTTGGTGCCCAACGCAATCTTCAGGGTCACGCCCAAGGATGGGCATTATTCGCTGCCGCTACTGCGCGCCGATGAGATTGTCCGGGAGATGGTGGGAGCAGCCTGAACGTCATGAGGAGCAGCCGAACCGCGCGTTCTTGTGGATCACGATCGTGGCCGCATTGCCTGTGCTCTATGTGCTCAGCATCGGGCCGGTTTTATGGGTGGTGGAGAAGCAGTTGAAGATGGCCGCGCCACGTGTTTGGTTCGAAATTTTTTATTATCCTCTCGGGCGGTTAGCGGATCATTGGCCCGCTTTTAATTCCGCCCTTACCGTATATTTTTACCTTTGGGGATTTGGAGAATGAACTGAACCCTTGTTGTGCAGGCCTCCTTGTGCAAGGCTGACCCTCGACCATTCCGTCCTTCATCCTTCATCCTTCATCCTTCATCCTTCATCCTTCATCATTTTTCTTCCCATGAGCACCCTCTCCGCCCGCATCGTTGAAGACATGAAAACCGCCATGCGCGCCAAGGACACCGTGGCCCTCAACGTGGTGCGCGCTCTCAAGTCAGCCATCAAATATGCCGCCATCGAAAAACTCGGCGCGGATTCTGACCTCGATGATCCAGACGCCATCATCGTGGTGCGTCGCGAGATCAAGAAGCGCCAGGACTCTGTGCAGTCGTATGAATCCGCCAGCCGCCAGGATCTGGCTGACGTCGAGAAGGCGGAAATCGCCGTGCTGGAAAAATATCTTCCCGCTGCGATGGACGCGGGCGATTTGATCAAGCTCGTCGAGGCCGTGATCGCCGAGACGGGTGCCACGACCAAGAAAGACATGGGCAAAGTGATGAAAATTCTCCAGGAACGCACCGCTGGCGCCGCTGACAACAAAACGCTCAGCGCAGAAGTCTCGAAAAGACTTTCATAGGTTCTTGGTTTTTTCGTTCTTGGTTCTTGGTTGCAAGAAATCACCCTCACGGTCATGGAAACCAAGAACCAAGAACCAAGAACCAAGAACCAGACAACCGCGTTAATTGTCGCCGCTGGCAGCAGCCGCAGGATGGGCTTCGACAAATTGACGGCGCTCTTGCGTGGCAAGCCGGTGTTGCAACGCACGATCGACGCTTTTGATGCTTGCGCTGCTGTCGATACCATCTGTGTAGTCGGCGGTGACGCGGTCCGCGAACTCGTGCAGTCATGGATCGACGCCGGTTCCTTTCGCAAGCCGGTGTCCCTCTGTGCCGGGGGGGCGGAGCGTCATCATTCGGTGCATGAAGGCTTGAAACAGCTCTCCGTGCATACGGAAATCGTCGCTGTACACGATGGTGCGCGACCCTTGATCTCACCGGAGCAAATCACGCGCTGCATCGAAAAAGCCCGCGAGGTCAAGGCAGTCGCCTGTGCGCGACCGGTAACTGAGACCCTGAAACGCGCGGATAAACACGGCGTCATCACGGGTTCCATTGACCGTTCTCACACCTGGATTATGGAAACGCCGCAGGTTTTTGACCGCGAACTGCTCTGTGAAGCCTACGAGCTGGTGTTACGTGACGGGCTGCATGTTACTGATGAGGTTTCCGCCGTGCAACACCTCGGGGCGGAAGTGTTTGTGGTGGAGAATGCGCTGCCAAATCTGAAGATCACCCATCCGGCAGACATCGCTTTGGCGGAGCGGCTGCTGCGTCAGGTTTAGGCTCAGTGGTGCAGGGCACTGAAGCAAGCAATCAAGCGGCGTGAGCGGCATCATCTGTTGGGCCATAGGAGCGGCGTGGCTTGGTCATCAGAGCATGCTTGTTCTGGCGGTCATTGCAGACGCGCGGCTCCTTGGGTCCGGGGCGTTTGATGACGAGATCATCGGCGATGGCGCGCGGTGATCCGGCGCTCAGGATGAGGTGGCGCACGAGATTATACGCGCTCATATGCGTGAGCAGCTCGCGCGCGATGTTGTGCGGCTTCTTGCAGCGCAGGGTGTCCATGCGCTGGCTTGTTTTGATGTTAAAGCTCACCAGCGTGCTCTGGAGCGGTTTAAATAATTTCGTAGCCGCGTTCGTAAGAACGCGGGAAATA
>VFKE01000061.1 GCA_009885695.1 Verrucomicrobiota bacterium
AAACTCATTTGCTTTTCCATGACCACGATCCTACCAAAATCGACTTGGAAACACAATGCTTTTTAATCGATTGTATGGTAAATTGCGATTAAATCAGCGATTCCTTAGGCAAATGCTAGGACAGTCCTTCTACTTTAAGTCGGTTTTTAACCGCTCGTGATATAACAATGGAAGCTCTCCCCGCAGCCGCGAAGCGAAAATGCGGGAATTAGGCATGCTTCGTTGGCTGCCATGGCTTCTTCCCGCACTCTTACGAGATGCGGCTACGTCTTTTTTAAAATGCTCCAAGGAATCGCTGATTAAATCCGCAAATACGTCCAGAATGAAGTGATGATGGCTTCTCTGCATCTGTGAAATCTGCGCTATCTGCGCTATCTGCGCTATCTGCGGATAAGTTTCGTTTTGCGCTTTCCAGGTTGATTCGGCGATTCCCGCGTCTCACGGTTTCATTTCATCCGCATTTTCATGAGTCAGCACCATACGGAATCCGATCGTATCACGCTTCGTGTTGGATGGCACCCCCTGCCGTGCTGACGAAAGCAGTTCATCCGCGCTGGTGCTGCGCCGATTGCCTCCGCGGACAGTTCCCAGAACGGGCGACCCCGGATTTGGCGTGAGCTCAAAGTCCGTGTCCACCCATTCACTGACGTTACCGGCAAGACCGTAGAATCCTTTCGGACCCGGTGGCAAGGCGTTGACAGCAGCCAAACCCGGAAACTTGTCAACATAACCGTGAATCGTCTTCGCCATGGATGCCGTGCGCGATGCTGACTCGTCTGCAAAATTATCCACGCCGCGCGGTGGCGGCCATTCATAACCCCAGGGATAGACGCCGCGGATGCGCCCGTTGCGTTCATCAGGATCTTTGCCGCGCTCCAGCGGGAGCCCGACAGCGCGGCTCCATTCTTCATCAGTCGGCAAACGGTAACGATCGGTCTTGCCGATTAATCCCGACTCACGCTCGCGCTTCGTGAGCCACGCGCAGAATGCTCGCGCCTCCTCGCGATCCACCATGGTGACCGGCATCAGCGAGGTCTTGCTGGTCTGCTCCGACGCGTTCACGAGGTGCTGCCCGTTGGTGATCTTGATGAACTCCAGAAAATCCCGACGCCGGACCTCAACGGCAGCCATGAGTATTTCACCCAACGGGATGAATTTCATGCCAGCGGAGTTTTTCCATTCCCGTCCAAACTTCACACCACGGCGCGTCTCCATGTCGGCAAACAACTCCAGCATCTCGTTCTCCTTAACCTCCCCCTCAATGATAAGATCCGTAAACCCCTCGCCGCGCAACTCCACCTCCAAATCCCCGGAACGCACGCGCGGCACTTCCACGGGGGAGACTCCGAGCAACTCCTCGTGCAGAAAGACTTTTGCACCCGCGGGATTCGTCCGGACGATGAGACTTCCATAGCCTTGCCGCTCCACACGCAAAGAATATGCGCGCCACTCGCTCATCATGTTCATCGACTCCACCTCGGTGTTTTCCACCGACTCCGCGCCTCCGCCCTCGGAAAACAAAAATGCCTCCAATTCGTATCGATGCTCGTTGGACAGAAAGCCCCTCGTGCGGTCCTTGTCCGCCAGCCAGAAACGGAAGGCCTCCGCGTCCGCCGCAGGAACGACAGCGATATTCACAATCTCTTTTTCCCCGCGCGGTTGATAACGTACCACGCGACCCTCGAAAGGTCGCCCGGACGATTTGATAAACTCATCGAACATCTTTATCTCCACAGGTCGTGCGGATTCGTGGCCATTCTGCCTGGGCAGGAAAGCCATCCCAAGGCTGTTCGACCATCGCTCACCAGACTGCGGCAGCTTCGAGGTTTCGAGCTTCAGATCAAAAATCGCGGGCGTTTTATTGGCAGCACTGTGCTCGATTTCCTGGATGCGAAAACCCGCCAGCCGGATCTGGTAGATGGCGGACAGACCCTCCTGAGGATTGAAAGCATAGGGCGATTTCCCAATCATCTGGCCATTGGAATATATTTCCGCACCCGCAGGGTCAGTGTGAATGGTCAGCAACGGCTTGGCCCGAAAGAACATCTCCTGAATTTGTCCGCCCTTCATCGACCACAACCACGCGCCCGCACCCAGCAACGCCACCACCGCGCCCGTAATCAGAAGGGTCCGCTTCCGAGGCGGGCGATTCTCAGCCACCCGTTCGCCCCGCAGTGCCAGCGCTACGTCATGCGCGCTGAGGTAACGTTCATCCGCCTTGTGCGCACAGGCACGCAGGATGACCCGGTTGAGCTGCTTCCAGAGCTCGATGTCATCATTGCTTTCATTGGTGCTCGGCAGATCGGGAAAATCCAGCCGGTCCTTCCCGGTCGCGGCCTCATACAAGACCATGCCCAGCGAAAAAATGTCCGACTGCGCACTGCCCGGACCTTCCGGCGCGACAAATCCCTCAGTGCCGACAAAACTCCGCTGACCAAGCAACGCCACAAGTCCGATGTCCGCCAGCCGGCAGACTCCGCCGGTGAAGATAAGGTTGGCTGGCTTCACATCGCGATGAATGAGCCCGCTGGCGTGCAAAAAGTGCAGCGCCTCCGCGATGCTCTCGCCGTGCTGCACACACTCCGCCGCCTTGAGGCGCCCCTCCTTCTTCATGCGGCACGCCAGCGTCAGCGGCCGGTATTTTTCCGGGATAAACTCGCTCCCGCCTTCCACGTCGTCCGCCAGCTCCATGACGTAATAATAAAATCCATCCTCGTCGTTGCGCCCCACCTGAAGGATTGGCACCAACCCCGGATGATGACGCGAGATGGGCTCATATTTCTTGATCGCCTCGAACTCGCGCTCGAACGCACCCTGATAATCGTAGTCCTCCCGCCACACCACCTTCACGGCCCGCATCACCCCCGTCACGCTCCGCGCGATCCACACCTCGCCATAGGCACCACGCCCGATCATCCGCAACGTTTCATGGTCACGGATGCCGGGTCGCTGGCGGATGATGCTCGGAGGATTCAAACGGCAGGAAGGTTGAACGGGATCGAACCTGACAACAAACGTCCGGTTGCGCGGAAAAATCAAGGGTGCTGCACTTCAATAAACGGCAGGGCAAGCGCTCTGCCTGCCGAAATTTCGGAAGCTGCAGATCCGAACTTCAGATTTTACGGCAGGCGGGAGCGCCTGCCCTGCAATCCTCAATTTCCTCAGCAGCTCGCCGGAACACCGATGTTGGCGCAGGAATGCTCTGAAAGGCCGATGTCATGAAAATTGTTCAAAGCAACTCTCACTCAAAGATAGGGGCATTTTATTACTTCGGATCGTTAATCTCAAGATAAGTGATGCCGATCACTTTCCGGGTCGCCGGATCAAAAGTCTCCACGCGCATCTGCTTCAAAATGTAAGCACCCTGATATTTCTGCCCTTTTCGCACCAAGAACTGCTTCACCTTCCGACCCTGCACATCGTAGGCTTCCATCTGCATCATGGCACCACTGCTCTTCGCAACCCATACGTCCACAGTGCTGTAGGGGCCGCGCCCATCCGGATTGGTCACGCGCACGTGCCAGCACTTCTGAAGACTAAAACTGTCCTCACCCACGATTTTCGCGCCCGGCCAGTAGAGGAACCGCATGGAGAGATCTTCGTAGTTGATGTCGGTGTTCCGCACCCGCTCGCCATAGAGTGACATGGGCATGTCTACCCTCCCGCCAGCGACGACGCGCGAGAGTTTGGTCCCGCTCTTGTTGAGGTCGAGGTTAATGATTTCGTTCGGGTCGCGGAACAGGAATCGGACGACATTTTCCCGCATCGTCAACTCCATCGGCCAGGACTGGCCCGTCTCGTTGCTGCGAAGTTTGCCAGTAAGCCCCTGGAGATACTGCTGAGCCTGGCTCTTGCGCACCAGCATGAGCACCTCGTCTCCGGTGGGATCTCGTTCGTCAGCGGCCATCACGGGAAAGAGGATCATGTGCGAAACCGCGGCTCCGAGCGTAAGGAGACGCATGAAGCAGCCATGACGGGACATTGCCTCAATAATCATGTATCTAATTTTCATCAGTTTGGCTTTTGACACGAAGCGCGGCGCATCTACTCAAACAATGCGCGCACCGCGCGCCAGTTTGCATCGGAACTCATGAAGCGCCAACGTTATCTCCCTCTTGCTTTGGGCGTGCTCACGCTAGCGCGCCTGGCTCTGTTGCCGCTGTCGGAGTTGTCGCCAGTGGAGGCGCACGCAGCGCTGTGTTCCCAGCAGTTGGATCTGTGGCACCCGATGACCGGCCCGCTGCTCCCACTGCTGATGCGCCTGAGTTCTGCGGTGTTCGGGTTCAATGAATTTGGTGTGCGTTTTTTCGCGCCTTTGCTGATGCTGGGCACAGGTTGGTTGGTGTGGAAGATGGCGCATGGACTGTTTGACGTCACTACCGCCACTTGGGCCATCGTGATTTTTCAAGTCACACCCGTTGTCAACGTGGCTGCGGTGACTTTCACAAATACGACACTCGCCATCGCCGAATCCGCCGCCCTGCTGGTGCTCCTGCGGTTGGCGCTGCACCGACCGCTCCGATCACATTTGCACTGGTGGGCCGTGGCGGGCATGGCGTTCCTTGCGTTTATTACGGACTGGAGACTGATAGTCTTCGGACTCGCCGGCATCGGCTGCCTGGCTTTGACTCGACGTGGCCGCACCGCGCTGCTGAAGTGGCCGGTGCTGCCGATCCTCTGCGGAACGCTTGTGTTCGCGCTGGTGTTGTTTCTTGTGTGGAATTCCAAACACGGCTGGATCGCGTTTCATTTCCCGGGCTCTGGCCTCTCCATGTTTCACGGCGTCTGGCGTCACGGGCTTCTCGCCTACGGACTCCCCATGGTCGTGTTGTTGGGTTGGGCGGTCGTGGTTATCACGTTGCAACGCCCGCTTTCCTACGCACCGGCATTCCTGCTGGCCTTCGCCTGGCCACTCATTTCCCTGGATTTCATTTCTCTGCACAACACGCCGTGGCCTCAGGTGGGATTCGCCGCGTGGTTTCCTCCAGCCGTCATGCTCGCCGCCGCACGACTCATGCAGACCGAGCGGATGACCATGCGGACGAAAGTATGGATCCGTTCTACCGTGGTGCTCGCCGCCTCTTTTCAGTCATGCATCGTGCTCCAACCGTCCACCACCCGCGCCCTGGGGTTGAACTGGGGTTTCGATTCAAGGCATCATGCCGGTTTCCTGCCGGGAAATCCCTCTCGTGATCTCACCGGCTGGCGCATGGCTGCAAATCAGATCCGCGAAGCGCTCGCTGGCAATCAACTCGATCCCGCGCATTGTTTTCTCACCGCAGAACGCTGGGAACTCTCGGAACCGCTGGCATTTCATTTGCGCGAACTCGCACCCCATCGCCCGTGGCCGCGTTTTGATTCTGACAAGGATGTGGCCAGTGCTGGTGATGCCACGGCCATATTCATCACCGATGACGAATCATGCCATCTGCCACCGAAACTCATGCTTTCAACTAGGCCAAACATGAAAATCATCGCTGTCTTCGCTCTCACGAGCAATGGCCAGCCGCTGCGAACGCTGAAAGTATTCGCTTGCTCACCAGCCCACGCCGCCGAAAAATGAAATTGGAATCATGGAATACTCACCTGAGATTCTGCTCCGCTTCTTCCTCTAAACTTTACTTTTTCATCCTTCATCCTTTCCCCTCCCCCTCCTCATGCCCGCCGCGCCCCAAGTCTCCGTCGTCGTCCCTCTTTTCAATGAGGAGGGGAACGTCGCGGAACTCCAGTGGCAGATCACGGACGCCCTGCGCGGTTTCACGCACGAGATCATCTTCGTAGATGACGGCAGCACGGATGCCACCGTGCAGAAAGTCGCGACCGACGACGCCGTGCGTCTGATCCGTTTCAAGAATAACGCCGGGCAGAGCGCCGCCATGTTCGCTGGCATGAAGAGTGCGCGAGGAGAAGTGATCGTGCTGATCGACGGCGATCTCCAGAATGATCCAGCGGACATACCTGCGCTCGTGACCAAGCTCGGCGAGGGCTTCGACCTCGTCTGCGGCTACCGGAAAAACCGCAAGGACACCGCCTATAAACGCTTGCAAAGCCGTATCGCCAATGCCGTGCGGAGCCGCTTCATCGGCGACGGTGTGCGCGACACCGGTTGTTCGCTCAAGGCCATGAAGCGCGAGTGCCTTGATGCGCTCGTGCCCTTTATAGGTCTGCACCGCTTCATTCCTGCCTTCATTCGTCGCGCCGGCTTCAAACTCACCGAAGTTCCGGTGAATCACCGTCCGCGCATGCACGGTGTAAGCAAATACAACTTCGCTAACCGCGCCTGGCGCGCGACCAAGGACATGTTCGGAGTAAGCTGGCTCCTTTCGCGACGCATGCGCTATGAAATTGCAAGTGAACCAGTGAACCAGTGAACCAGAAGTCAGTTAAGCAGTGCGTCAGTGGACAAACCTTGTATCCTGCAGATTGCCTGGTGACCTGGTGACCCGCTGACCTGCTGACCCGCTGACCTGCTGACGCACTGACGCACTGACGCACTGACCTACTGGTTCACCGATTTTCCGATTCCCCCTTGACTCAACGCCGCGCTTTCTCCACCGTCGTTCCCACCCCATGAGTCTCCGCGAACAACTGCGCGATCTGCTGCCGCAAATCCTTCCGCCCACGCCTGTGGACGCGATCAAGGGCACAGAACTCATCCGCCTGGTCCGCCTTCGGCTGAAGGACGACTACAGTGACGCCACACTTCGTTACCACTTTTCGATCCTCAGTTATGACCCCTCCTCACCCATCGCCAAGGTTGACCAGGGCCAGGGATACTACCTCCGGCTGAACAAAATCGACTACCGCAGAACCGGTCATACCAATGGACTCTTCATTCGCGATGACGACTCCACTGACATTGACCGCTCGCGCCTCACTCGCTTCGAGGCAATCGTCGAGCGCCACTGCCTCCACGGATCACGCTTCCCCTTCCCGCTTTCACCCCAGGGCGGCGACGCTTGGGAACTACCCGACCTAGTCATAACCGACTGGGACTTCGAGGCTGGTCAGGACGACACTCCGCGTCTGGACGAGTCATTGATGAATCTCAAGCGACACCTCGGCGCCAGCGTGGTCACCATCACTGCCGCCCAGCTCCAACTCAGGATCTCCCTGGAAAGCTGCCGCGCGGATTTCTTCAAAACCCTCAGCGCAGCCCGCTGGGCGAACCAGGGACAACTCTTCCTCGCCGAGACCGTGAATGACGAGGCACTGGTCGATACCCTCCGTGCCCTGGGCCATGAATACGGCATCGGCGTCACCAGCTTTGGCTTGGAAAACTCGCTGCTCGATGAACTCCCCACGCCGGATGAAATCCGACGCGTGTCCGCCGCCGAGTTCGAATCCCTCCAGGCCAGTCTCAAAATTCAGCGGATCGCCTCAGGCACTCATCGGCCGCAAATCGACTGGCAGCATCTCTCCGTATTGCGCAAAAAACACGAAGGTCTCGCCTCCATGCTCTCCTGGCTCAGCGATTGCTTAGAAAATCGCCAGCCTGTTCCTGCCCGCTAACGTTAGTTTGCCTTATTCCTTCGCGATATCGGCCGCAGTTTTGTCAAACGCGGCGACGCATTGCCGGGTTAATAGCATCGTCAATGAGACTGCGAGGGTCATCCGCAGATTGGAATTAATAATTGACTGATGTTTTAGATTTTATCAGCGCTGTATTCAAATCCCGGACGGTAAGCGGCGCGCTTGATAAACTTGCTGGCTTCTGGATCGCCCTTGACGTTCTGGGCGGCGCTGTCCCACTCAATAACTTTTCCATGGTTCGCGATGGCAAGATTGCCCAACAGGCAGAGCTTGGTGAGAGGCACGGAGTAATCAAAGTTCGATCCGCAAATTTTGTCCAACTCGATGGCTTTGACGAGTTCGTGTTGGGGATTGCCGGCGGCCAGGCTGCGCTCCAGGGTTTTCGCGGGCTTCTTGTCAGTGAGGAAAGCTTTGAACTTGTCCTCAGGTATCATGCGGGGGCTGCTACAATAGTCGTCGGTGTTGAGAATTTCGCCAGCGTCGCCTTTCATCAAGAAACCGCCCTTCATCTTGTCCCAGTCGCGTGTTGCTTCGAGATCCGCAGGGCGTTCAGGCATCCGGCCGCCTTCATACCAGTGAAGCTTCACCTCACCAAATTTCGCGGACTTGAAGTAGAAGATAACATGAGAAGACTTGGGCCAGGTCGTCTCGGTAAGTTCATCACACTCGGCTTCCATTTTGTAGGGTTCACCAAGTTCGGCCGACCAGAACGGACCGTCGAGGATGTGGCAGCCCATGTCACCCATGGCACCAGCGCCGTATTCGCGGTGACCGCGCCATGTGAAGGGATGGAGACCGTTCAAGAAAGGCACTTCGGGAGTGGCGGCGAGCCAGCTTGTCCAATTGAGGTCGAGCGCCTTTTGAATGTCCGGTTCATCCTTTACCCTGCTCTTGATTATTATCATCGCCGGGGGGCCTAGCTGAATCTTATTCTGTGCCTCGAGACCCTGTGGCCAGATGGGACGGTTGGTCCAGACGTGAATTTCCTGCACGTTTCCGATCATGCCCGCGTTGACCCATTCCTTGAGCAGGCGGATGCCTTCGCCTGTATGACCCTGGTTGCCCATGTTGGTCTTCACGCCCTTTTTTTTTGCTGCGAGGTAAAGCTGATTGGCCTCCCAAATGCGGTTCACGAGGGGCTTCTGCACACAGACATGCTTGCCGCGTTTGATGGCCTCCATGGCGGCGGGATAATGAGCATGGTCAGGCGTGGAGACGGTGACCATGTCGATCTTGTCGCCCATGGCTTCAAACATCTCACGAAAACACTCAAAGCCTTTGGCGTCGGGATACCTTTTTAGCGCATCCGCCAGACAATCTCGGTCGGGGTCACAGAGGGCTACAATGCTTGCACCCTCGGAAGCGCCAGCAATATCAGTTGCGCCTTTGCCGCCGCAGCCGATTCCCGCAACGTTGATTTTTTTGCCGCCGCCTTCCTGGCCGATGAGGATGTTGGGCACAAAGATGCCGCTGGTGACTGCAGCAGTTTTGCGGATGAAGCCGCGACGTGTATCACTTGATGTGTGTATCATGATTGGGTGGTGTGTGCGGTTATACGTGCTGGGAGGGCGCATTCTATCAACTGGGGGCATTGCCAAGTTTCATATTATGAACATCACTCATTACGGGTCCTCCAGTCGGTCGCCAGCCAAGTGCAGGCACCACAAAACTGCCTACGAGAGAATCAGCTTGTGCGCAAGTTTGCGCACTCCGCCAGTCCGCAGCACCGCAATTCCGGCATCGAACATGATCCTCCCAATTTCACCGCGTGATACTTTGATGCCGCGCAACCATTCCGGCCAGCCAGCCCTTTCAATCAACGTCAATGTCCGAAGGCCGATCAAAAGCGGCAGAGCCGTTGCATATCGCAGCCGTTTCATCCCAACCAATTCCACATAGTCAATGCCACGGTGCAAATGCTCGCGGCAGGCTTGCTGCCATTTTTCGCAAACCGGTGCCAGCAAAGCCGAATCAAGGCGCACGGACTCAACAGTCAATCCATGGGCCGAAATTTCCTCCCGCGGAAAGTAGCAACGCCCCATTGAGAAATCCTTTCCGATATCACGCAGAATATTGACCAGTTGCAGCCCCTGTCCGTAACGCCGGCCGAGTTCCGTCATTTTCTCAAGCGATGCATCTTTCGTAAAGGCAGTCGGTTCCTCCTCAGTACACAGTTTTGTCCAAAACTCACCCACGCAACCGGCTACAAGCCAGGTGTATTCATCCAGCTCCGACGCCGTGCCCAGCGCTCGGAGTTTGCCATCCGCAGGAAAGCGTTCGATGTCGAGCTTCTGCCCGCGCACAATCGGCGAGAGCACGCTGCGGATGTTCGCGATCTGGCGCGGCGACAGCTTATAAAATGCGTCGAACAGCTCCCGCAGCCGTCGCATGAGTTCCGCCTCATCCGTATTCGTCTGACCAGTGGCAAAGTCGCGCTGCATCACCGTACAAAACTCCCGCTCACGGATCTCATCCCGCACGTCAGTCTGCACTAATTGTTCCAGCTCCCGCAGGCTGACCAATCGCATCGCATCTGCCACCTGTGCGGTATCCGCGATGGTATCCGCGGCGCGAGCCAGCAGATAGGCGATGGATAACGGCTCACGCAAGCCGCCCGGAAGCGCCTTGAGCGTCAGATAAAACGAGCGCGAAACACCCGCAAGCAGCTTGCCGCCCAGTTCATGTTCCTCCATCATGCGTCTTCGTTAATTCATCATTCATCATTCATCATCCAAAATTTGATCCGTCACCTCTACATTCATATTCCCTTCTGCCACCGGATTTGTCCCTACTGCAGCTTTCACAAGCACACGCCCGGCGGAACAGACATGGCCGCGTTCGTCCGCTCATTGCTGGCAGAACTGGTCATCCACCAGTGCAGCCTCGACATCAGACCGCATACCATTTTCCTCGGCGGCGGCACTCCGACGATGCTCAGCGAATCCCATCTCGACAGCCTGCTCGGAGGTCTGCGCTCTGCGCTCGATCTTTCACAACTAGAAGAATTCTGTCTCGAAGCCAACCCACGCACCATCGGCCCGGCCAAGGCAGCCCTTCTCCACTCGCATGGCGTCAACCGGGTCAGCCTCGGCGTGCAGTCCTGGGATGAATCTGTGCTACGTCTGCTCGGACGCGATCACTCCCCAGCCGAGGCGGAAGAAACCTACTACGAACTCCGCGATGCTGGCATTCCGAGTGTGAACCTGGATCTCATGTTTTCCATCCCGGGGCAAACGCCCGCGATCTGGCTCGCCACCCTAGAGAAGACTCTATCGCTCAAACCCGATCACATCTCCGCTTACAACCTCACCTATGAAGAGGATACCGAGTTCCTCGGAAAATTGCAGCGCCAGGAACTCGATGAGAATCCGGATCGCGACGCCGACCAGTTCTTCGCCGCGCGCGATCTGCTCACCGCTGGCGGATTTGAACACTACGAAGTTTCCAACTACGCCCGGCCCGGCCATCGCAGCATTCACAATGAAGCTTACTGGCGGGGTGCGGACTACCTCGGCCTCGGTCCCTCAGCCTTTTCCACCATCGGACGGCATCGCTGGAAGAACATCGCCGATACACCAGCCTGGCTCGCCAGCCTTGAAGCTGGCCGCATCCCGATTGTGGAATCTGAAGATCTCGACGATGCCAGTTGGTTGACCGAACGCGTCGCTTTGGAATTACGAACGGCGGACGGTCTTGATGCCACACAACGCACAGTGAACACGGAGCAGGTGAATCGTCTTCAGCAACAGCATCTGATTCATCCCGGACCGGGACGCATCCGCCTCACTCGTGAAGGATTCGCCCTCGCGGATTCCATCGCGCTGGAGCTGCTGTCCTGATGTTGCTGACGTTGCGCAAAGTTTGATTTGATGGCATTAGACGGACGCCCATCTCCCATGCTCTCCCTCTCCTCCTGCTGGAACAGTCACCGCCATGAAGCGGGAGAACACATCGCGCACGATGCCCGGAGACTGGGCTTCGATTACATGGAACTGAGCCACGGACTGAAAGTCTCGCACCTGCCGGGTCTGTTGAATGCGGTGAAGCACAGCGTCATCAAGATTTCGAGCGTTCATAACTTCTGCCCCTCCCCCGTGGAAGTTATAATGGACGCACCGGACGCCTATGAGTTCACCTCGCATCGTGAATCCGACCGCATCCGCGCACTCAATTTGACGGAGGTGACGATTGAGACTGCGGCCCGCATCGGCGCGCCTCGTGTCGTCCTCCACCTCGGCAGCGTGCCCATCAAGAGCTACACGCACAAACTGGAAGCACTGGTTCATGCCGGACAGATTTATTCGCGCGAATACACCGCAGCCAAGATCGACTTCGTCACCCGGCGGACCAAAGCTTCGCAGTTTTATCTCGATCGCGCCCGCGCCGCACTCGATGAACTGCTGCCCTTTGCGGAGCGCCATCAAGTTGCACTCTGCGTGGAAACGCGCAGCCATTATGAACAAGTGCCGAATGAATCCGAGATGCAGGTGCTGATGGACGCTTATCGCGACTGTCCCTGGCTCGGCTTCTGGCACGACTTCGGTCATGTGCAGCGCAAGGCCAATCTCGGACTGCTCAACCACGCAGAAAGTCTCAGCGCCATCGCGCCCCGACTGCTCGGCTGCCATGTGCATGACGTCGCGTGGCCGGCGAAAGATCATCGCGTTCCACTATCAACCGGTGGAGTTGATTTTGACAAACTGCTGCCGCTCATCCCGAAGAACATCCCGCTCGTGTGGGAACTCAGCCCCCGACAGAAGCGCTCGGGTGTGATAGAACGCCTCGCCGAATGGAAGATGCGCTTCCGCGTCTGAGACCATTCACCGCTTGACCGCACGGTGGATGCGGCAAGACTCACCCCCTCATGCCCACCGCCATCTCTGACAGCATTGCGTTCCTCCGTGAAAACGATCTGAAGACCATTCTTTCCCGAATCCACGCACGCAAGGTCCCGCCATTGATTCAATTCGCGGTTTACGGCATGTGCGGTGGACTAGCGACACTGGTCTTTCTCGGAACAGTCGTCTATCTTTCCAAGACCATGTTCCCGGCATACAACGACCAGAGCGTGCGGGATGTGCCGGCCACCCTTTTTGGAAAGACCCTATCGTGGCCCGCATCCAGCGTGCCGGGGCACAGTCAAGTGATCGCTGCCGGCAAAATAGGTGATGATATCCGCGCTCAGAACCTCTTCATCAACAGCAGTATTGCGTTTTTCATCGCCAATATCGTCGCCTACATCACGAATATCCTTTTTGTATTTCACACCGGCCGCCACCATCCTGTTCTGGAGTTCTTGTATTTTACAGGTGTCAGCGCCATCGCCTTTGCCATCAGCCTGATGGCCGGCCCTTGGCTGGTGCACAGTTACGGCCTGCCCACCAATGTAGCCATGCTGACCAACGTGGTGGCCTCTGCGCTGTTGAACTTCGTCTTCAGGAAGTTTTTCGTCTTCAAGAACTGACCCGTGCCTGCGCGCGTTGAAATTCCGCCGAACCGTCGCGCCGTCATCACGGGCATCGGCCCGGTCACCGCAGCCGGAATCGGCAAAGACGCCCTGTGGGCGGGACTGCTCGCAGAACGCAGTCCCGTCACGCAAGTCACCCGCTTCGATGTCACGCAATCGAAAGCGAAATGTGCTGCGGAGATTGCCGGCTTTGACGCTGGTCAATGGTTCGCTCCGCACGAAACCAAACGCTGGGACCGCTGCACCCAGTTCGCCATGGTGGCAGCCCAGCTTGCCATCAATGACTCCGGCTTGGAATTGAAATCCGGCGACCTGCACCCGCGCTATGCCGTGAGTTTCGGCACCGCTCTCGGCGGCATTTCCGATGCCGAAGCGCAACATGCAAAATTTATCACAGAAGGAACCAGAGCCATTTCGCGCTCGCTCGCCTTGCAAATCTTCGGCGGCGCAACGCACAGCAACATCTCCATCCACTGGGGACTGCAAGGCCCGGCCACGACGCATTCCAACAGTTGTGCCAGCGGCAATGTCGCAGTTGGCGATGCCTTGCGGCTCATTCGCGAAGGCGCGGCGGATGTCGTGATCGCAGGCGCTGCGGAATCCCCGCTCTCACCGCTGGCGTTCGCCGCATTCGACCAAATCCACACCATGAGCCGCTGGCAAGGTGAGCCCGCCTCACGCGCCTGCCGTCCCTTCGATGCTTCACGCGACGGCTTCGTCATGGGCGAAGGTGCCGCCGGCTTTGTCATTGAGAGTCTGGAACACGCTTCGCAACGTGGCGCAAAAATCTATGCCGAGATTGTCGGCTTCAGTCTCGTGAGCGAAGCGCATCACATGACCATCCCCCGTCCCGATGGCGAACCATTGCGCCGGGCCATGCAAAACGCGTTAGAAGCAGCGCGGTTGAATCCATCGGACATCGACTACATCAACGCCCACGCCAGCAGCACGCCTCAAAACGATTTCAATGAAGCCGCCCAGATCGCAACCGTGTTCGGCAGCAAGGCTCCGCCCGTCTCCGGCACCAAAGCAATCACCGGCCACGCTCTCGGTGCTGCGGGCGCGATGGAGTGCGCCATCTGCTTGATGGCCATAGAGCACAGATGGTTACCACCCACGCTCAACTTTGAAAAATCCGAATGTGCGCCGCTCGACTTCGTTCCGAATCACGGACGGGAGACATCCGTGCGAGCGGTCTTAAACAACTCGTTCGGCTTCGGCGGAGTGGACTCGTGTTTGGTGATGAAGCGGATTGAGTGAACACGGGCTGACCACCCTGTTGCATATGGACTGAGTTCTGCTATTTTTCCGCCATGAGCTTACTGCGTTCCAGTCCACCCACAGTGGAGGAGGTGAAGACTGCGGTAACATCAGTCTGCACACACCATCCCGTGGTCAGGATGCAGTTATTCGGCTCGCTCGCCAGCGGACAATCTCATGCCGGTAGCGATGTGGACCTGCTGGTTGAATTCCTGCCGGACGCACAAATAGGGCTGCTGGAAATGGGTGAGCTGAAGGAAGATTTGGAACAAGAGCTAGGATGCCCGGTCGATCTCCTCAGCCGTGCCGCCGTGGAGCGCGGCCACAATCCATTTCGCCGCCGCTCCATCCTCGCCGCTCCACTTACGATCTATGCTCGATGAAAAACAGTTGGGTCTTTTGAGGGATATTCTCGACTCGGGGAAAATCATCCGAACCTACCTGCACGGCATTACGCGCGCGAGCTTTATGGACGACACAGAAAAACAAGATGCCGTGCTGCGCCGGTTTGAGATCATGGGTGAGGCAGCCAGTCGTGTTTCACCAGAGGTGCGGTCTCTTTTTCCGCATCTTCCGTTCCGCAGCATGAGAGGCATGAGAAATATCATCGCCCATGACTATGGTGATGTGGACATGAATCAGGTTTGGCAGACCGCCAGCACTGACTTAGAGCAACTTGTCGCCACACTCGAAAGCTACCTCAACGAGGCTTGATAAACTAACACGCGAGGCGCGATGGTTGGCTTATCGCTTCGGGGTGCCGTAGAGATAGTGATCGTGCTGCGCCGCCGCATCAACTGGCAGATCATCTGCCACGCCGGCATACTTCAGCATCCATGCACCCGCAGGCTTCTTCAAGGACGGTTCCTCCAGTGTGTGAATCTCCACCAGCGTCCCTGCACCACTAAACTTCGTTCCTTATCACGGGCGCGAAACGCCTTAAGCTTCGGCGGGATCGATTCCTGCCTTCTCCTTAGAAAAATCTAGTGCTTCTTTTCCTCGGTAGCCTTGCCTTCGCCATGAGACCCGGAATCACCATGCTCACCCTTGGCTTCACTGTGCTCGCCTTGCTTGAAAAGCTTCTGGGTCTCGCTCCACTTGTGCTGTTCGCAGGCGGAAGTAAGCAGGGCAAAGGCGGCGAGGAAAAGGGCGGCGATCTTGGTCTTCATGGGCTTCAGTAGAGACGCAAACTAGCGGCCAATCAGCGCTGCGCAATCTGAAATCAGCGAGCTTCAAAACTCGCCCCGGAAAACCACCCGGGCGGACGGTGTCTCATGGATCACAATCTCGCAAAGTCCGGGAAGCTGCGGCGCGAGCCGACGCCAAAACCACGCGGCCATGATTTCAATGGTGGGATTCTGTAAGCCCTCAAGGTCGTTGAGATAGGAATGATCCAATAAGTCCATGAGGGGATCCATCGCACGACTGATCTGCGCGTGATCGTAAATCCAACCGATCTTCTCGTCGACCACGCCTTCGACGCTGATCTCGACCTTGAAGCTGTGCCCGTGCATGCGCTTGCATTTATGGTCGCCCGGAAGGGTGGGCAGAGTCTGGGCAGCTTCAAATCGGAAGTCCTTGGTCAGGCGACATTTCATGGTTCTTGGTTCTTGGTTCTTGGTTCTTGGTTGTCAAGATTCGATCTCACGGAGTTTTTTAACCAAGAACGACGAACCAAGAACCAGAAAACCTATTGGGGCAAAAGCGTGAAGCGGACGTGACTGATGATGCCGTCGAATGGCGAGCTGTCGGGAAACAAACTGGATTTAAGCGGCCCGAAACTTTCACCGATGCTGATCCCCTGCTCCAGCTGGCGCGGAAAGCCTCCTTCCATCGGTGCATAACCGCGCGCTCCATTCTGAATACCGGTGGCATTGACGCCCAGCGTTCCGTCTGCGCCGAACAATCCACGCAGGATGATGTGGCCAGCCGCGAGCGATTGATCGGTCTTCAAGGTCGCGCGCAATCCATCGTAATTCACCGTGAACGCCGGTCGACCGTCAACCAGATGCACCGCCCAGCCCAGCTCCGGACCACCTTGCGAAATCACCGTCGCATCACGATCAACCTCCGGATTGTATTCAAACTCTGCTTCAATCGCAAAGCTGCGGCCATTAATGTCCGGCGATGTTTTCCCAGCAAAACGATCACCCGCGAAGAACGACCAGCTCATCGAATCATCGGCGGAATGCTCCGTTGAGACTTCCTCGATCGACCGGTGCGCGCCGCGCCATTCCTTTGGAACACTTGTCATCAGCTCTGAAATTATTCCAACAAGATCCGCGGCCTTGTCCTCACCATGCAAAAGATTTTTCCACTCGTGTGGATCGTTGCTGTGATCGTAAAGTTCCTGGCTTCCATTATGATAGCGAATGTAACGCCAGCGTTCGTTGCGCACCGCGTAACTCGCATGGTCGTCGCCGCCCATGGCTGTCACTGCGGGCCGATCACGTTTCGCAGCGGGATCGCGCAGCAGGGATACGAGCGATTCACCATCGAGATGCTCCGGCTTCGTCAGGCCGGCGAGTTCAACTAGAGTCGGATACAAATCCACCAGACTGACCGGCTGAGCGCTGGTGGTTCCGGGTTGTGTCACACCCGGAACGCATACGATGAGCGGCACGCGCGTGGCCTCCTCCCATAGTCCCCCATCGTGCCAGCGCTTCTTTTGGCCGAGATAACATCCGCGATCACTGGTGAGCACCACCACTGTTTTCTCCATGTGCGGACTGCGCTCCAGCGCATCCAGCACGCGCCCGATCATGGCGTCCGCGAATGCGATGTTCGCCAGATAGGCCTGCACTGCCTGCTTCCAGAGTTTGTGATCAGCGATTTGTTTGTGAAGGTCGCCGCTCTTGAGATAAGCTTTTCCCATCTCAGGCACATCATTCAAGTCATCCGCCTGCACCAGTGGCGGCTTGATTTGGTCGATCGGAAACATCTCGAAATATTTCCTCGGCGCATACCAAGGTGAATGCGGATGATTAAATCCGACCGCCAGAAAAAACGGCCGGTCAAAGCGACGCTGAAGAAAGTCTCCGGCCCACGACGCCACTTTCGCATCGTCCATTTCCTCATCGTCTTTTTCTATCACGCCCCAGTCCCAATGCCAGATGCCGAGGCCATTCATGTTCTGTCCCGTGTGCACCGGGAGATCAGGAATCTGCACGCCGGGGCCGGGCAAGCGCTCGTTCCAGGCATGGTCGAGCTCGAATCCGCGTCGCCCGCCCTGCCAGCCGGTCAGCCGACCCTCAGGTCCACCGGAACTGGCGTGGAAAATTTTACCTGAGGCGGCGGTAAACCATCCCCGGGCCCGAAGATATTCCGGCAGCACTGGATGGCCGATAAGTTGCACAGAATGCCGCCAGTCTTGCTCGTTGCTCCAGACGCCGTTTTTCCAGGGATTGATTCCGCTGAGCAAGGCCGTGCGCGAAGCATTGCTCTGCGCATAAGCGCAATGCGCGTTGGTGAATGTCATCCCCGACTTTGCCAGACGATCGAGATTGGGCGTGCGCGCCTGCAGATGGCCGCCAAGTGGTCTGCACCAGTCGTTGAGATTATCGACCATGATGAAGATAAGGTTCGGCCCTTTGCCTGGCGCGGGCTGGTGCTCGACCAACGGGACCGCCCGCGGAACTCCCCCAGAACCTGGTGCCAGCAATGACTTCTTCTTTTTCCCGGCGCTGAAGGCCGCCGGGAGCACGATCATCCAGCATAAAGCCAGCACAGCCAGCCGGGTTATTCGCGAATCAAAGTTATATCGAGACATGCGGCGCACAGTCTATGCTTCAATACTATGCCCGCAATGAAAACACGGTTCATCCCGAAAAGTCCCTGTCAGTCCTCAGGGCATCCGGGTTCTGCGCTCTGATTCGCAACCGCGAGAATTCTATCGCATCCATCAGGTTTAACTTTGAAAACGAATCACGCACATCTTAATACCGTTGGAATTACCTGCTTTGACATGGACAAATTATCAACCATCGACCTCGACTATTTCGGGCATTTCAGGTATTATTTCGATGATTCAATTTTGCCTGATATGCTCTTCACCCCGTTTCGTCTCTTCATCATCCTTGTGATTGGCATTGCCACCATAGGATGGCAGCAGAGGTCATTTCCCGCAGTGCTTTTTGCGCAGTTTAGCCAGACGAGTCAGCGCGATCTCGCCTCGGGCGCCCGTTACCGAATTTCGGAAAATCGTTCGTTCGCAACTGATCTGACCCGCGCAGCGCTCGATCGGGCCGGGCGTGTGGTGCGCTACGATGCTTCCTACAAAGTAATAACGTTCCCCAACGGTGACGTACCATCGAACACCGGCTGCGGCACGGATGAAATCATTCGCAGCTACCGCGAAGTGGGCGTGGACCTCCAGGAACTCGTCTTCCTCGACATGGTGGAAAGCTTTGGAGCCTATCCACGAGTGAAAGGCAAAACAAAGCCCGACACCAACATCGATCACCGTCAGGTGGCGAACCTCCAGGCGTTTTTCAAACGCAACGGAGTCACGTTGTCACCTTCGCGCGTCGAAGCTGACTACGCGCCGGGCGACATCATCACCTGCACACTTCCAAAAGGCCAGCCGCACATCGCCATGCTGGTTCCCGCGCCTGGTTCCGGTCGGCCATGGATCATTCATAACATGGGCATGGGTCCGCGCCTCGAAGACCGGCTCTTCGACTTCACCATCACCGGTCACTATCGATATCACCCGAGAGGCTGATGCTTGCGCCATCGCACACTTCCGCGATGCTGTCCCGCATGGACGAAAATGAATTAATGGCCCTCATGGAGGCGGACATGACCGCCATTGGAAACATGAACATGCCGTTTGGAAAATTCGGCCCAAAGACTTTTCCGCCTCATGGCGTGCCGATTTATGATCTGCCGGCGGAATATCTCGCTTGGTTCACCAATAAAGGATTTCCCAAAGGGCGGCTCGGCGAGCTGTTAAAAATCGTGCATCAAATGAAGGCCGATGGCAGCGATTCCGCCTTCGATAATTTCCGTCGCGAGCGTGGCAGAACCAAGCTCCGCCCGGAACGAAAGCGCGAATGGAACAATGCGAACGGAGAGATTCCATTCTGAATCAGGAGAAGAAAACTGGACAGAATTAACATGATTATTCAGGATTCAGCACAATCCCGTTAATCTTGTGAATCCTGTCTGAATTCCTAGCGCTATCGCCGGATCAAATAAACTCGTTGACCAAGTTCTCCAGCATCTCCTGACGGCCGCTGCCGATCATGGCTTCACCATTCTTCAGCGTCCAGGCCTCAAGCTCGGCGAAACCCACTTCACCCTTCTCAATCTGGGCGCCGATGCCGCTGTCAAAGCTGGAATAGCGCTGCTTGACGAAGTTGTCCAAACGCCCGTCCTCCATGATCGCGGAAGCGATCTTCAAGCCGCGGGCGAACGCGTCCATGCCGCCGATGTGAGCGTGGAAAAGATCGACCGGCTCAAAACTTTCGCGACGCACCTTCGCGTCGAAGTTCAGTCCACCGGTGGTGAATCCGCCCATCTTCAACAGCACCAGCATGATTTGCGTGGTGAGATAGATGTCGGTCGGGAACTGGTCGGTATCCCAGCCGATGAGTTCGTCGCCCGTGTTGGCATCGATGGAACCCAGGGCGCCAGCGGCCAGCGCGACCTCCAGTTCGTGACGCATGGTGTGGCCGGCGAGCGTGGCGTGATTGGTCTCGATGTTGAGTTTGAAATGCTCCATCAGATCGTATTGCCGGAGAAAATTCAGGCAGGCGGCGCTGTCGGAATCATACTGGTGCGTGGAAGGCTCGCGCGGCTTGGGTTCGATGTAGAACGGGCCGGTGAATCCGATCTTCTTTTTGTAATCCACCGCCATGTGCAGGAACGCGGCCAGATGGTCCATCTCCCGCTTGAGGTTCGTGTTCCAAAGCGTGGAGTAACCTTCGCGACCACCCCAGAAAGTGTAACCCTCCCCGCCGAGACGATGAGTTACTTCGAGAGCTTTTTTAACCTGGGCCGCAGCGTAGGCAAAGACACTGGCGCTGGGGCTGGTCGCCGCACCTTGGTTATAACGAGGGTGCGCGAAAAGACACGCTGTGCCCCAGAGCAATTTCTTTCCGGTGGCTCGTTGCAGCTTCTCCAGTTCATCAGCCACAGCATCAAATGCCTTGTTGCTTTCAGCCAGCGTGGCGCATTCCGGCGACACATCGCGATCGTGAAAGCAGTAGTAATCCACGCCGAGCTTGTCCATGAACTCGAAACAAACATGCGTGCGCTTCTTGGCATTTTCCACGCTGTTGCTGCCGTCGTCCCACGGCTTCTGCGAAGTGCCAGCACCAAAGGGATCCGCCAGCGTGTTGCGCAAGGTGTGCCAGTAGGCGACACCGAAGCGCAGGTGTTCGCGCATTTTTTTGCCCGCGACGACCTCGTCCGCATTGTAGTGCTTGAACCCCAGCGGGTTTTTCGACTTCGGGCCTTCGTATTTGATCTTCTGAATGTCAGGAAACGCTTCGCTCATAAGGCGGCTATTTCAGCCGCGATGCGGCGTGACGTCAAGCCCGGATGAAGACGCAGATTGTGGGCCCCAAAAAAGAGGAAACGTTCTCGCTCGATAATTAGAATACTTGCAATAAAATCTTCCTGTGCTCAGTTCAAATTTAATGAGTGCCAGCACCTTTGCGATCAAATGGAAAGGGATGGATCTCGGCGAGATGTCCCTCGCGCAAATCCGCCATCAGCTGGCAGAGGGTAATATCAGTCGCATGCACCAGGTCTCCACGGACGAGGGGTGGATGTCTGTGGACGAGTTTATTCGCAAAATCGATGGCGCGGAAGCCGAGGAGCGGCAGCACCGACAGGATCAACGGAAAGTTGAAATTAGGCCCGTCGTCAGTGGTCAATCTGCTCAAGAAAGCAGCATTCAGGTCGTTCCTCAGGCGTTTTCGCAAGCGGTAAGCGCACCGAATATTTCTCAAGATGAAGACGGTGAGCATGACGTTCCTGCGATCTCCACATTTTTCCTCAGGCTGCTGCATGGTGACAAATCGACTGTTTGGATTTCACTCTCACTGGTCGTCGCCGCTGCTCTGCCCTTCATGATCATCCCGCTCGTCGAGAGTTTCAAGCTCGGGACGGACTGGATCATCTGGATGCTGGAGGGATATTTTACCCTCCTGATTGCCGGATACATTTATCGGCTGAGCGGCGCTCCTTTGAGCGTACTCAAGAAGGGCTTGGGGTTTTTCTTTTTCACGATTGCCGTGGGAATCCCCATACTTCTTCAGGCTCAATCAACATGGCCAGTATTGAAGCAGATTTACGCTGGGACGCTCAAAGATGGCCTGGGAAATGGTATTCTCGGATTTGTCGTCGGAGTTGGGCCATGTGAAGAACTGTGCAAAGCTCTCCCACTCTTGATTTTTTGTATTGGGCGTGGCCCGCTGAGACCGAGAGATGCGGTCTTTTTGGGTATGATGTCCGGACTCGGGTTCGCATTTTCTGAGGGAGCCGTCTACACCATCAATTCGGCTGCCGAAATGGTGGCCGTCAACATGGGTA
>VFKE01000027.1 GCA_009885695.1 Verrucomicrobiota bacterium
CCGTTTCCTGGAGCGAAGTGCCCTACGTCGAAGCCAAGGCCAACAACGGCATCATGGCCCTCTTCGGCGAGAAGTATGGCGACCTCGTCCGCGTCGTGCAGATCGGCGGTCAGCCGCACAAGCTGAATGGCTGGAGCATGGAACTCTGCGGCGGCACGCACACGCGCGGCACAGGCGAGATCGGCCTCTTCCGCCTCGTCGGCGAAAGCGCCGTCGCCGCCGGCGTCCGCCGCATCGAAGCCATCGCCGGCCTCGAAGCCTACAACGCTGCGCGCGCGGATGCTGAATTGCTGAAGGTCATCGCTGGCAAAGTCAGTGCTCAAGGCGCGCACGACTTGGAGAAGAAACTCGACCAACTTCTCACGCAGCAAAAGGAACTCGAGAAAACATTGAGGGCTGCGCAGCAACGCGAAGCCAGTGGCCGCGCCAAGGAGCTTCTCAGCACCGCGAGTAACAATGCCATCATCGCCAATCTTGGAGCTGTCGATGGCGACTACGTCATGGCTGTGAACGACGCGCTCAAAGGACACTTCAAAGGCATCATTATCCTTGGCAGTGTCTTAAACGGAGCCGTTGTCCTCACCGCCAACGTGGACAAGGACTTCCAAGCCAAAGTGCAGGCCGGCAAGATCATCCAGACCATTGCCCCCATCGTCGGCGGCAAAGGCGGCGGGAAACCTGACTTCGCGAGAGGCGGCGGCAAAGATGTGGGTAAACTGGAAGCCGCACTGGCGGAGGCGAGGAAGTTTATCAAGGAGTGACGGCTGGAAGCCTTCACTCCTTGCTGCTATTCCTTGTCTAAAAATCCAGCAGAATTTCCGCGCGACGGTTGCGGGAGCGGCCCTCGGGATTGTCACTGCCATCGGGCTTTAAGTTGGGGCTGAGCGGCAGGGTTTTGCCAAAGCCGGTGGTCTCAACCTGGGTGAGCGGGACGTCATGCGTGATGAAGTATTGTTTCACGGCCTCAGCACGATTTCGCGATAAATTGAGATTGTAGTCGTCGCTGCCCAGCGCGTCGGTGTAGCCGCCAATCTTGAGTTTTTTTTGAGGGCTGGACTTGAGGATGGATGAGACAATATCGAGCTGCTTCTGCGCCCGGGGATGAAGCTCGGCCTGATTAAGTTCAAAGAATAGCGCGATGGATTCGCCGCCTTTTGGATTCATCACCAGTGGCGTATAGGGAATGTCACTCAACGTCGAGGTTTTTGTATTGTCGCTCAGAAGTTTCGAAAGATTCAATCCACCAATGCGCCATTTCTCGCCGGTCTTTTCCATTTCGAGTCCGAATTCGGTGCTGGTGTTGGATACTCCGGAATTCACCCTGACGATGACCCAGCTTGTGGTTTTTGTAGCGACTGTGGCGACCAGCGCGCGGTCGTCGGGGAGGCGGTATTTTCCCTCTTCAAACACAATGCAGAGAGCGGCCAGTTTCACGGGTGAGATTTTTTCCTGATTGACAAACATTCGCGCGCCGAGGTAGTCGAGCCTGAGCAGCGAGTTGACGAAATCGCTTGCGAAGGCCAGAGCGTCCGGGCTGCGGTCGACGACGAAGAATGATTTATTCAGGGTGTTTGCCGCGCCTGGTGGTGTGGCGATGGAAGGCAGAGATGGCGCGCCAGAGGCTGTCGCTTGTGTTGGAGGAAGCGCGGCGAGTGCGGGCTCGAGTTCCTTGGGCAAATGCACTTGGGTCACTTTCCAGCCGCGGATTGGGTCGCGTTCAAGATCAAGTGTGATTCTTAAAGGCGATGCATCTGTCGAGGCTGGAGTGAGAGGAATGGCAACGCGAATCATGTTTTCGACCTGTCCGATCAATTGCGCATCCGCTGGCAGGCCGGCTTTGTAGCCAAGGCCGTGAAATATCTTTTCAAAAACCCCAAGTGCCTCGCCCTGTCGCGTGATGTTATCGGGAGCAATCAATTTTGCCGCAGCCGACAGGTCGCCATTAGAGAGAAGTCTGGTGAGTTGCTGGGCCAGTTCGATCGGATTGGCGAAAGGCGCTGGTGCCAGGGGTGTGGGTGTTGCGCCGGGCGGCTTGCCGCCATTTCGTGCCGGAGTCTTTTCGGGTGGTGATGCTTCGTTGCCGGAGCCAGTCGGTTGTTCGGCGACTGCATTTTTCCCTGTAGCGCGCGCGTCATCGATCTTCTGGCGTGTGTAAAAGAAAAAGATCAGGGCGCTGATGGCGAGCGCCCCAAGGATGAGTAGAACGGGCGCGAGCGCGTTGCCGTGCTGATTGCGGCTGGTTTGGTGGGCGTGGATCATGGGGATAGAGAGTATTCCAATGCAACGCACTTGCCAAGGAGTGGCTCAAAGTCCCGGCGGCCGGGCTTCAATCTTCGCCGTGATCGTGATCGGCTGGTTTTTTCGCAGCACAGTTAAAGTCACGGACTGCCCGGGTTTGGCCTTGCTTAAAAGCTTTAGGAAGTCGCGTTCTGTCTCGAAACTCACGCCGTTGTATTGGGCGATGATGTCGCCCTCGAGCAAGCCGGCTTTCTGGGCGGGAGACCCCGGGGTAATACCCGTGACGATCGCACCATAAGCGGCCTGGACATTGGTCTGGATACGCAGCATGTCCACATCGACACCGAGATAACCCGGGACGCGCGGATTCTTGCCGAGGACCGCTTCGAACGCAGCCCTGGCATCGTTTGCAGGCAGGGCCAGGCCGATACCCTGCCATGAATGTGCGTTTTTGTCGTCGTTGAGGATCGAGACATTGATGCCGATGATCTCACCGAGATAATTGACGAGCGGGCCACCGGAATTGCCAGGATTGATCACGGTGTCAGTCTGGATGTAGTCGTTGCCGATATCACTCAAGCGCCGCTGGGTGGCGCTGACGATCCCGCGCGAGACGGTGAAATCAAAGCCGAAGGGACTGCCAAATGCGAAGGCCATTTCACCAACCTTGGTCTTGTCAGAATCTGCAAATGGCAGCGGTGGATAATCCGCCGCATCCTTGATCTGGAGCACGGCGATATCCATATCCAGGTCCTGGCCGAGTAGTTTTGCCTCGTGGGTTTTGCGGTCGTTGGTGGTCACCTGGATCTGTTGGGCGTTATTCACGACATGGTAGTTGGTCAGGATGTGACCTTGCTTGCTCACGATCACACCGGAGCCAAGTCCCGTGGCCACGACACCAGTTCCATAGCCGCGCAGAAACCCGAAGATGTCCTTTTTTGGCACGAGTCCACTGGTTCCAATATTGACACTGACGATGGAAGGCAACACCGCTGCTGCAAGTTTAGTTGATTCCGCATTAAACTGCGCGAGTGCGGGCAGGTCGCGGGCTTTCAAGGTAACTTTTTCCGACGAATTTTTCATATTGCCTTCCAGCAAATCAAATAAGCCGTAGCCCCCGTGGCTTTTGCGCCATTTTTGGTAAATCAAGGTCGCGACCGCGAAAATAGCGATGGCAATGATGATGCGTCGGATGTGTTCGTTCATAGTGGTGCAGGATTCACTGCAACGTAGCTACGGGCGCGTCGGTTTCCAGCACCAACATTCGCAGTTCTTCATGACCCGGACCGGATAATTTTGGATCATTTACTAGGGTCCGTTCGGCAATTCTGCGCGCCAGCGTGAGCAGCCGTGTGTCCCCGAGGAGTTCGGCGAATTTGAGCGGTGCCTGACCGCTTTGCACGCTGCCCAGCAAATCGCCCGGTCCGCGCCTTCGCAAATCCTCTTCGGCAATGCGAAATCCATCGGCGGTTTCGACCATGATGTTCAGGCGATCTCTGGCCTCGACATCCTTCTCCGCGATCATCAGCACGCAGTGCGAACGGTGCGCGCCGCGTCCGATGCGCCCGCGCAACTGGTGGAGCTGCGCCAGTCCAAATCGTTCGGCATTGAAGATGACCATCACGCTGGCGTTCGGGATGTCGACGCCGACTTCGATCACGGTGGTGCTCACCAGAGCCTTGATCTCTCCTGCGCGAAATCGGCTCATGACTTCGTTCTTCGCCGCTGCATCCATCCGGCCATGCATCAAGCCAACGACGTGCGGAGCCAGCAAGCCGCTCCATTCTTCGGAGCCAGTAATGGCTGCTTTGGCCATCAGTTTGTCCGACTCATCAATCAATGGATAAACAATGTAAGCTTGGTGTCCCGCTTCGATTTGAGTCCGGACAAATTTGGCGATGTCTGCGAGTTTGTTTTCTGCGCGCACGAGAGTCACGATCTCACCACGGTTGAGAGGCTTCTCATCGATCGTGGAAATATCTAGATCGCCATAAACAGTCAGGGCCAGCGTGCGCGGAATCGGTGTCGCCGTCAGCACCAGCACATCCGGCGCATGACCGGCCGCGATTAATCGCGCTCGCTGGGCCACGCCGAACTTATGTTGTTCATCGATGACAGCCAGGCCGAGTTGCGGCATCGCGTCTGCATCGTAAAGCAGTGCGTGCGTGCCGATGAGGATGTGCGCGCCGTCGTGCGTAGCCTGATGCTTTTGAAACAACGGTGCAGCATTGTCCTCCTTGCGTTCGCCCGTTCGCAACGCCACACGCAGACCGAGCGGCTCCAGCCAGCGGCAGGCATTTGCATAGTGCTGTTCCGCGAGAATTTGCGTGGGCGCCATCAGCGCGGCCTGATGTCCGGCTTCCACGGCTTGCA
>VFKE01000138.1 GCA_009885695.1 Verrucomicrobiota bacterium
CGCCGCCGCCGAAGGACTCAACTCATTGATCCAAGCCATCAAGTCCAACGCCCGAGGCTATCGCAACTTCGCTCACTACCGCATCGCCATCCTTTTCCACCTCGGAGGACTCGATTTACACCCTGTTTTCACCCATTCAAAACCCTGAAGAACCTTAATTTTGAGCATACTCGTTTGCTTCAAAGTGCCAAGGAATTTCTCGTCGTATGCTCGAACCGTTCTCCATAAAAAAACTCATCACCCTCCTCCTTTTCCGCATAAGCTCAGCCTTTGCCGCGCACGCTACACCGGATTGACCCACTTTGAATCAATCGGCGCGCTCGGTCGCGACGACGGAATCGATTATGCGCTCGACGACGTGGGCAGCTTCATCGGTGTGGCAGAAGGTATCGGCCCGACGTGCCGCACGGGCCAGCTGCGCGTCCGCAGTCACGGGCTTGCGGCAAAAAGAAGGTGATGAAAACCGGTAAATAACAGGGTGTTTACATGCATCCAAAATATTAGCAACTGCATAGACCAAATCTATCCCAAACATGCCTTATTTCTGTGCCATTCCGCACTGACCCCGATTCCCGTATCCGGGGTTGCAATCGCGGATCGCTGCGCAACATCTCTGCCGTTTGGCATTCCGGCCTGCACTCCTTGCGCGCTGCTTGTTTTCTAGTCCAGTATGGCTAATTTGCGCCAGTCATGTTACTCGCCGACTGGTAGGCGCATCGCACGGTTTAGCCAAGCTCCAACACATTACGTCAGACTCATGCCGCGCAACTTCGCTATCTTCGACCTCGACCACACGATTCTGCCCTTCGACACGCAGGCGCTTTTTTGCAACTATATCCTGCAACGTGAACGCTGGCGGACACTGTTTCATTTGACGTTTGCACCCGTCGCCCTGCTGAAAGCCTGCCGCATTGTCAGCACGGCGACGGCTAAACGCGCCTTCCTCAACCATCTCGCCGGCATGAAGCGGGAGGCCCTTATCGCCCTTGCGAAGGACTTTGCGGAGCTCGTGGTAAAGCCCTCGGTGTATCCCGAATTGCTGGCGATCATCGAGGAACATCGCACCGCCGGACGCACACTCATCTTGAACACGGCCAGCCCGGATTTCTACGCCCACGAAATCGCCCGCGTCCTCGGCTTTGATCACTGCATTGCCACGCGAGTTGAAGTGCATGACAAGATGCTGCTCATGCCGCGGGTCATCGGCGAGAACAACAAGCGCGCCGTGAAGATTGCGCGCATGAAGGTGGAGATACCAGAAGTCGCCAACGCCGATGAAGCGGTTTTGCGCGATTCATGGAGCTACTCCGACAGTGCGGCTGATTTGCCGCTGCTGGAGTTTACCGGGAACGCCGTCCTGATCCATCCGAATGCCTCGATGGAAGCGATCGGCAAACAACGGGGCTGGCAGATCCTGCGTCCGGCGCGACCCTACGCAAGCAGAGCAGGTGACCTGCTCTGCGCCGTGCAGCAGGCGCTCGGTCTGTGGCAGCGGAATACATAAAGAACCAAGGCGCACCTGTCATCGCTGGCTGTCCGCCATGCTCCAGCGCAAGATTTTGCTCCGAGAATTTTTTTGCGTCATTCATCTTGGCATTTTCAAATGCCAGCGGTAAAGGGCTCGCCAAATGGAAAATCAACCAACTATACTCGCGCGATACCGCTGGCCGCTCACCATTGTTGCCCTCGCGTTAATCCTTGTGGGTTCTTATGTATTTACAGTTCGAGGCTGCACTCGTGTTTTTTCGTCTGAAACCCTGACTCAGAGCTTCATCTCAGGCATTCCCGAGATTCATTCCACCGGCATTGGAAACCTGGAATTGGCCACGGCGGATGCAGTTGAGACTTTCAATCGGGCGGACAAAAAATACACGGGTTGGGGTTGGATTTACCTCGGGGAATCCGTTGCCCAGATTCGAGTGCCTGTGACCTATCGCTACCATTTGCGGCTGGGTGATACTTGGAAGCTCGAGGAAGCAGGCTCAAATTGCATGGTTTATGCACCGCGCATCAGACCGAGCCTGCCTCCGGCGATTCATACCAACAAAATGGAAACACAGTCCTCAAGTGGTTGGGCTCGATTCGACAAACACGAGCAGCTTGCCGCCTTGGAGCGTAGCATGACACCCACCCTCAATGAGCAGGCTGCGGACAGCCGTCACATCAATCTGGCTCGAGCAGAATGCCGGGAAACCGTGGCCAATTTCGTCGTGAAATTTCTTTTGCGGGAGGGCAGGTGGCGCAGTGACAGGCTGAACAGCATCAAAGTGATTTTTGAGGATGAGCCACCAGCCACGGTAAACACCATCTCACCATCTGCTGAATTGACACCTCCATGAGCTTCCTCAAGAACATCATGATATTCGTCATGGTTCTAGTGCAGCCCCGTATCTGCTGAAAGTTGGCACCAGGACCGTCGGTTTGATCCCCGGCAACATTCCGAATATCGGCAACTTGGACGAAGTTGCAGCCAGAGCACGGCAGACGCACAGTTGCCGCTGCTTGAACCGCAACTATCAAACAACTCCGCCGCCGAGAAAAAGCCGCAGGGCAGCGATGGCCGCGACCAAGAGATTGATCACGAGCCCGGGACGGCGCTCTCTGCCGAACACGCCAAAAATCACGCCGATGAGGCACAGCGGCAGCACCAGCCAGTTGATCCAGCCCAGCAACGGAATGAGACCAAGAGCCATGAAGACGGCGGCAAAAATGCCGCAAAGGACGGAGATGAGTTGCATGACCTAGATTACACTACTTCGTGAAATCAGCCCGTATAATGTTCATTGAAATCCATCATGGCGCCCCCAGAACAGAAGAATCACGCCGTGAACACCAATTTTAGTGTCTCCTCACGTCGTCAGCTGCTGATATGCTCCACCCCGGCATACACATTCATTGTCTCACCACGCAAGAAGCCCACCAGTGTCTGCCCGCTGCCTTGGGCGAAATCCACCGCCAGGCTGCTGGGAGCGGAGATCGCGGCCACGACGGGAATGCCGCCGGCCAGCGCTTTCTGCATCAGCTCAAATGACACCCGACCGCTGAGCATGAGGATGTGGTTCTCCAAGGGCAGTAATCCGGCGCGCAACGCATAGCCGAGCGCCTTGTCCAGCGCATTGTGCCGGCCCACATCCTCGCGCAGCACGACCAGCTTTCCGGCGCGATCAAAGATCGCGCTGGCATGAAGTCCGCCAGTTTGCGCGAAGGTTTCCTGAGCGGCGCGGAGTTTGTCCGGCAGGGTTTGCAACAAGGTGGAGGAAATTATAAGCGATGAAGTCACCGGAGTGAAACTGGCGAACACGGAATCGAGCGTCGCCTTTCCGCAGACCCCGCAACTGCTGCTGGCGAAGACATGCCGCGTCAGCGATTCCCAGTTCACGCTCACGCCGCTGGTGAGCAGGACATCGATGACATTTCCGCCCTCGGTCGCGGCGGGACAGAGTGATATTTCAAAAATATCTGACGCAGATTTGACCACGCCTTCCGTGAGCAGGAATCCGGCAACCAGTTCTTCATCGTGCCCCGGCGTGCGCATGACCACGGCGATGCTGCGGCCTTCGACACGGATTTCCAGCGGCTCCTCGCGGGCCACGAAATCTTCCGCGCGCGACGGCACGCCGCGGTCAATGCGCGTCAGTTCGATGCGGGTGGCGAGGGTTTCGTCCATGCGTATTCTTCCGGCGTGTTGGCGTTGAAGAAAAGCGGAAGTTCATCGGCTTGCAACTGGCGCACCTGCATCAATCCCGCCGCCACCAGCACCGCGACCGCATCCTGCATCCGGTGATTTTTCTTCAGCAAAGACTCCCGCAGCATCGCCAGCGCGCCCGGCGGATACACCGCGCAGAGCGGCTCGAAAAGTGGTCCGGGCACTCCGTGACCGGAACTCTGGGCGCACACCAGACCGGTTGTGGCATGGGTACATGGATCGAGCATCAATTTCAAAAAATCCACGGTCATCGCCGGCATGTCCACCGCCAGCACCAGCAGCGGAAGCTGCGTCATCTCCAGACAACGGAAGATCGCGCCCATCGGCCCGGGGTTGTCCGGCGGATCAAATACCAACTCGGCAAACACGTTCTTCAGATTTTGCTCTTCCCGACAGGAAAGCAGGAGCCGGTCCGGGTTTAGTTCGATGAGCTTGCCAAGCTGATGCCGCCAGAGCGGCACGCCGCGCCAGTCGAGCAGGGCCTTGTCCGTGCCCATGCGCGATGACTTGCCGCCTGCAAGCAGGGCGGCGGCAAAGGCGGGGCGGTGTTCGTTCATGGCAGATTCCGAGGCTGATAGCCAATGGCTAATAGCTGATAGCATAAAACTCAAAGGCTGTTGCCGGATGAGATCATTCGAGATACTCCAGGCTCTGCGAACACATCATTCTCAGGCTATGAGCAATCAACTCTGCCTTCCAATCGCAGCTCAAGCTGGTCGTTGTCCACCAGCGACCACGCTTCAATACCCCGGCGGCGCAGATCAGCGGCGAATTCCGCGGTGTATCCATGCACCGTGTAAACGACGCGAGGGCACACCTGATCGATGAGTTGCAAAAGCTCGTCGTGATCAGCGTGATCGCTCAACGGAAAGGCTTCGTCCACGCCGTAGCGATATTTGGCGCTTTTATCCAGTGCCCAGCCACTAAGCAAGGCCGTGCGGCACGGCAGCTTCGCGCACAGCGTTTTGGTCGTTTGCGGTGGAGCGACCACCACATGGCCTGCGGCTCGGTCGAGATCCAGCAACTCATGCTCCGGAAGCACGCGGCCGCATTCGCGATACACCGCGCCCATTTTGAGGATGCTCTCATGAGCCATGACCGGCACACCGATGCCATCGAGCAGCGCGAGAATTTCTTGAGCTTTGCCCAGCGAGTAGCCGAGCAGCAGCGGCACCTTCCCGGCATCGAGCGTTGCAAAAACGAAACGATGTACGGCTGCAGTGACTTCCGCGCGTGGCGGAAACTTGAAACGCGGCAGACCGAAGGTGGTCTCCATCACCAGAGTATCAGCCTGCACCGGCTCCGCGCGTTCGCAGGTCAGGCTGTCCCGCAGCTTGAAGTCACCGGTGTAGAGCAGGGTCGCACCATCGTCGTGGCGGGTCAGATGAACCATGGCGGAACCGAGAATGTGTCCGGCGGCATGGAGGCGGATGGAGAACGCTTCCCTTTCTATCGATTGACCAAACGGGATTGCGTTCAACACACCCTTCCGCGGCCTGCCATAGCGTGCGTGAATCAGCGCCGCCGTCGGTGGCGAACAAACCGTGTGATCGTGCCGCGCGAAATGGTCGATGTGCGCATGGGAGACCAGCGCCCACGGCTTGGGCTTGGGTGGATCCAGCCAGATGCCAGCCCCCGCGATCTGCAATCCGCGACCATGGCGCACGCCGATGCCGGGAGTCGAACGCAGGGCAGTTTCCATGAGGCGGTCATCTTGCATCATCCGGCGCCGGACAGCCAGCAGCAGGTCTGTTTCTTTAATCCGCGCTTTTTTATGTCGCGTCGTTGACAGCACGCCTTCGCGTCCCTATTCTGCTAAGCTTATGATTTTGCGCTTCCTGCCCACTTTGTGCCGCGCCGTCACGGCTGGCGCCCTCGGCCTGGCCATGGCCTCCTGCAGCAGCACGAACCCCCCCGGTTCCGGCGGTCAGATCGTCAAGGTGAAATATTACCACCTGCTGAGCAATGAGACGGTGATAACCGGAGTCGATCCGCCGATCACCTTTGAGCGCCAATACCATCTACACGGAGCGATTTCAAACAAGGAACGCCGCGCCCGCGACGGTCACTATTATGTCGTGATGTGGAAAGCGACCGATCGCAGCCAGCCGGTGAAAGTTCGCATGGAATATCGCCAGCAAAACACCGGCATGGCGATAAAAATCCAGGAGAAGGAAGTGACCAAGGTGAACCGGGACAACAACACCCGCTTCGAGGTGAACGGAGAAGAATATGTTGCTGGAGGTGCCGTGACTTCCTGGCGGGCCACGCTGGTCCGGGGGAAAGAAACCATCGCGGAGGCAAAATCCTATCTCTGGGATTAGAGCGTTTCAGCGGCGCGTGTGTCTGATCAGACGCACGCGCTTTTTTGTGCCAGTCTGCGGCTCATTTTGAATCGTACAACATTAGTAACACCTATTCTATCATGAATACGCCAGCGCCCATCCTTGTCGGCCAGATCGGCCAGCTTTTCTGGATGCGCGTGGAGGGCAGAGGCTCCTTCCAGAACAGCGTGCAGGTAAAACGCTGTTTCCAGACAATGATCGAAAAAGGCGAGCGCCATTTCGTCGTTGATCTGGAACACTGCCCCATCATGGATAGCACCTTTCTCGGAACGCTCACCGGCGCCGCCCTGAACCTTCGCCAATCGGGCAGCGGCGAGGTCAGCGTGCTCAACGCCAACACGCGCAACCAGCAGCTCCTCACCAGCCTGGGTCTCGACCATATTCTCGATGTGGATCACGATGGCATAAAATACTGCAGCGAGCGCAAGCAGGTCTGCTGTGAGCTCAACACCTGTGCTGATGAAATGCCGCCCTGCCCCAAGGAAGAGCAGGCCGCCCAGGTGCTGGCCGCCCACGAAGCCCTGACCCAGGCCAATGCGGAAAACGCCGCGCGTTTTCGTGATGTGATAGAATTTCTCGAGCAGGAGCTGCGCCTTGGTCACGCGCCATCCAGCGCACATTGAATGCCTGCGCGTAGTCTTTGCGCGTCGCCCTGGGTTGCACTAGCGTCCCGTCCAGCATGACGGGATGGACAATGGCTGCCGCGATACTTCTGCCGGGAATGGCGGGAGCACTTTTCGTCGTCTGGAAACGATACCGCACCGCGAGCAGCGCCCTGAAAAACTTTCTTGCGGAAGACAAAGAACGCGCGGCAAGGCGGCGACGCGTTTTTGAAGTGCTCCAGGGACTGGGTGACGCCATTCTCCAGAACCAGTCCGATGCCAGCCTCCACAAGCTCATGACCGAGGGTGCTGCCCGCTCTGTCGAAGCGGCGGGCGCAGTTTTGTATCTTCTCGATGAAAAACGCCAGGTGCTCGTGCCCCGGCACAACACCAGAGACTGTCCGCCGCTCATCGCGCTCCCAGAAAGAATCATCAGCCAGGCGCAGGTCAACGAGGGAACCCTCGCCAGCTTTCTGCGCCTGCACAGCGTCCCGGCGCACGAAGGCGTTCTGGGCGAAGTCTTCACCTCGCAGCGCGCCCAGAAGGTCGATGACCTCCGGCATCATTCCAAGTTCAACGGCGTGGTCAATCCCTTCCAGCAAAACATCGCCGCCGTCATCGCGCCGCTGCTTCATGGCTCGCGCAGTCTCGGCATCCTCGCTGCAGCCTCGCCGGAAGCCCCGCCCTTCTCCCAGCACGCGCTGGAGATGTTTGCTTCGCTCGCGGAACAGATCGGCTTCGCCCTCGGAAACGCCCAGGCGCATCACGAAGCCAGCGCCAAGAACTCGATCGAGGCCGAGCTACGCAATGCCAGCGAAATCCAGCGCATCCTTCTCCCGCAAAAATCACCCGACACGCCGGGTCTGGAAATCATCGGACGCAACATCCCCGCACGGCTTGTCTCCGGAGATTACTATGATTTTTTTCCCATCAGCACCGCGCATGTCGGAATCGTGATCGCGGACGTTTGCGGCAAGGGCATCGCCGCCGCACTCATCACCGCCATGTGCCGCAGCGTCCTGCGCTCCCATGCCCGCGGCCTGCTCAGTCCCGCCAGCGTCCTCGGCGCGGTGAACCGCAACTTGTTTCCCGACATTCGCGAGGACATGTTCATCACCGCCGCCTATCTCGTCGCCGCCTCGGACGGTAGCAGCCTGACCCTCGCGCGCGCGGGTCACACTACACCGCTGATCTGGCGTCAACGCACCGGCATGGTGGAAGAAATCGCATCGCCCGGCCTGGCCGTCGGCATCGACAAAGGCGATGTCTTCGAGCGCGTCACGCGCGACGTCACCCTCTCGCTCGAGAGCGGCGACGTGCTGCTGCTCTACACCGATGGTGTGAACGAGGCCAGCGATCAGAAGGAACTGCTGTTCGGAGAAAAGCGCATCGAAGAAATCCTCAGCCAGACCGCTCCGCTGGGCGCGCAGGCCGTCATCGACACTCTTTGTAAATCCGTAAACGAATTCCTAGCGGGAGAACCGCAGAACGACGACATCACTTTGGTCGCCATCCGGAGGAAATGAAGTGCGCTCCCCGGCTTGATTGTCGGCCCGTCCGCTTCATATTAGCCGCCCCTTATTTCCTTGCCCATGAGTGAAACCCAAATTGACGATGTAAGCCCCGGCAGCACGGACGCGGTCGAAGAACCCACACCCGCGACTGATCCACTGGCGGAGGCCCAGGCGGAGATCGAGAAATGGAAGGACATCTCCCTGCGCACCGCCGCGGAACTGGACAACTTCCGCAAACGCACCGCGCGCGACATGCAGGAATCCCGCGCCTATGCCAATGCCGAAGTCTTGCGCGCACTGCTGCCCATTCTGGACAATTTCGAAACGGGCATCGAAGCCGCGCGCGCCGAGGACGAAAAAAGCATGATTTATCAGGGCCTGTCCATGGTGCGACGGCAGTTGGCGGATTTCCTGCGCGATGAAAACGTCCAGGAAATCGAAGCGCTCGGCCAGAGCTTCAATCCCAACCTGCACGAAGCAGTGAGCCAGGAAGCCAGCACTAAAGTTGCTGAAGGCACGATCTTGAAAGTGATGCGCCGCGGCTTCAAGCTCAAGGATCGACTCCTGCGTCCGGCGATGGTCGTCGTCTCCAGCGGCGCGTCGAAGGCCGATTCCTCCGCAGCGAACATTCCCGCGTGACGCTCCCCTCTTTTTCTGCCATATTCCGCAAGCCATGAGCCTGACCATGAACTTTCACGAGCTGCTTGATCTCGGCGATGAGGAAATCTCGTCGCTCGCTCAAGACGGGCCTTCGCTGGCATCGCGCGCGCTGCGTGCGGAAGGGATGCTGCGGCACTTTTACACGGTGGCGGCGTCAGTTGCGAAGCACAGCGAAACGCTTGAGGAGGCACGCGACGTGTGGAGCACGATGAAACAAATCTGCCGCAAAGCACTGCAGGCTGCGGCACGGCTGAAGGATACTGGCCGTGAGGATGCAGCGGGCACGCTCGCAGATGTCGCACTGGATTACGAGGCTGCGTGTGAAAAGCGGTTGAACCATGTATTAGAGGAGATTTCATGCCAGAACCAGGAGATGCCGCCGGGATTATTCCCCTCGTTGAACTAGCAGAGCTTGCCGCACTTTTTGACAGCTGTGAGCACGCCTTTGAACCGACTTCACCCGAGGCAGAGGCCGCAGGCAGACAGTTCGAAGATCGCGCCCACGAACTCTGGCTTATGCATGTGAAACCAAGCCATCCGGCCATAGCCCTTCCGACTTTCCGGGCGAAACTCCGCACTCTTTGCCGACAGTTTTTGAAAAAGAACCGCCCTTGATCCCAATTTCCTGATGCCTGCCAAACGAGACTATTACGAAATCCTCGGCGTCGCCAAAGGCGCGTCCCAGGACGAGATAAAAAAAGCCTACCGCAAACTGGCGGTGCAATACCATCCGGACAAAAATCCCAACGACAAAAGCGCCGAGGATAAATTCAAGGAGTTGAGCGAGGCCTACGACGTTTTGAGCGACGAACAGAAACGCGCGGCCTATGATCGCTACGGTCACGCAGCGTTTGCATCAGGGATGCCAGGCGGCGCGGGCGGCGGCGGATTCCATGATCCATTCGACATCTTTCGCGAGGTATTCGGCGGAGGCGGAGGAGGAGGCGATATTTTTGAATCGTTCTTTGGCGGCGCGGGCGGTGGACGGCGCGGACGGCAGGGCAACGAAGCGCAACGCGGGTCCGATCTGCGTTACGGCCTGGAGATTTCACTGGAGGAAGCCGCGCGCGGCGCGGAGAGAGAACTGGAATTCGAGAAGCTCGCCTCCTGCGGGAAGTGCAAGGGTAGCGGCTCCGCCAGCGGCGGCGGGACCAAGTCCTGCCGCACCTGCGGCGGCGCGGGACAAGTCATCAGCTCGCGGGGATTCTTTCAAATCCAGCAAAATTGCCCGGATTGCATGGGCAGCGGCCAGACGATTTCCGATCCCTGCAAGGATTGTCGCGGCATCGGTCGTTTGAAAGACCGTTCCCGCATCCGTCTGAAAATTCCCGCCGGCATCGAGGAAGGTTCCCGGCTGCGATCCAGCGGCAACGGCGACGCCGGAGCACGCGGCGGTCCCACCGGTGACTTGTATGTTGTGATCCAGATCAAGCCGCATGACGTATTCGAGCGCGACGGCCATGACCTGCATTGCACCGTGCCCTTGAGCTATCCGATCGCGACCCTGAGCGGCGAGCTCCCTGTGCCCACATTGGAAGGCCGGGCCAACGTCAAGGTGCCTGCCGGCACTCAGAACGGCGCAGTCTTTCGCCTCCGCGGCCAGGGCTTGAAGCACCTGGACGGTGACCGCAAGGGCGACCTCTACGTTCATGTTCAGATCGCCGTGCCGACCAAGCTGACCACGGAACAGAAGGAAGCGCTTCAAGAATTTGCCAAAACACTTGGTGAGCATCAGTCCCCGCTTCAGGAGACATTTTTTGAGAAGGCCAAGCGGTTTTTCACCTAGAGCGGTTTAAATAATTTAGCAGCCGCGTTCGTGTTGCTCAGCCGCGAAGCGAAAACGCGGGAAATAGGCATGCTTCGTTGGCTGCCGCGGCTTTTTCCCGCACTCTTACGAGATGCAGCTACGAAATTTCTTAAAATGCTCAGGTAGCCTGAGGCGCGTTGCCTTTCACCGCATCGTGCTTTACAGTGCGGCACTGCATCATGGAGAAAATCCTCCGTCTCCCCGGCCGCGCCTTCCTCAATTTTCTCACCTACATGGGCCAGCTGGCGGCCCTGCTGGCGAACTTGGGCACGGCGGTGCGCACCGGTGTCTGGCGTCTGAAACTGGTGGCGCAGCAGCTGGTGGCCATCGGCTACGGCTCGCAGGTGGTCGTGATCGTTACCGGCGCGTTCACCGGGGCGGTGTTTACTGCGCAGACCTATTTCAAGTTCAAAGATTTCGGCGTGGAAGCAGGCGTGGGTGCCATCGTATCGGTGGCGCTTTGCCGCGAACTGGGACCGGTCCTCGCCGGGTTGATGGTGGCCGGTCGCGTGGGGGCGTCCATGGCAGCGGACATTGGAACGATGAAAGTCACGGAACAAATCGATGCGCTCCGGGTGATGGCCGTGCATCCCGTAGACTATCTCGTGCTGCCGCGCTTCATCGCCATGCTGATCTCCATGCCGTTTCTGGTGGCGGAGAGCATCACTTTCGGGCTGCTGGCCTCCCACTGCGCCGCTGTTTATGGCTTCGGCATTCCGCAGCGCTGGTTTTGGAACCACGTCTTCGAACACACCAACGAAACCGATCTCTTCTGCGGCATGTTCAAGGGCTTCGTCTTTGGCATTCTCATCACCATTATCTCCTGCCATCAGGGACTAGCCGCAGAAAATGGCGCGGTCGGCGTCGGCATCGGCACCACGCGCGCGGTGGTGTTCTCCTCGCTGGCCCTGCTCGTCGTCAATTTTTTCCTCAGCATCCTGTTGAACTACATTTTTCCTATGGGGGTGGCCACCTGATGAATGACGCGCTCCAGCCCTCGAAGGATCGTGTCTTCATCGAAGTACGCGATCTGACCAAAAAATTCGGTGAACAGCACGTTCTGCGCGGTGTTAATCTTACCGTGTATCGGGGAGAAACACTCGTGCTCATCGGCCCCAGCGGTGAGGGTAAGACTGTGCTCATGAAACACTTCATCGGTCTGCTCAAACCCGATGCGGGAAGCGTCGTGGTCGATGGCGTGAGCGTACACAGGCTGCGCGAACGCCAGCTCTCAGCCACCCGGAAAAAATTCGGCTTCCTTTTCCAGAACGCCGCCCTGTTCGATGCCATGACCGTCGCGGAGAACGTCGCCTTTCCACTTGTGGAATCTGGCGTTCGTGACCGCGCTGAGATCATCAAGCGTGTTCACGATGCGCTGGAGGTGGTGGACCTCGAAGAACACAAGGAGAAACTACCCGTGAATCTCTCCGGCGGCATGAGAAAACGCGCAGGTATCGCCCGGTCCGTCGTCGCCAATCCGCAATGCGTGCTTTATGATGAGCCCACCGCCAGCCTCGATCCTGTCGTCGCCGATGTCATTGACCAGCTCATCATGCGTCTCCAGCACCGCTTCCGGGTCACTTCCATCGTGGTGACACACGACATGAAAAGCGTCTTCAAGATCGCCAACCGCGTCGCCATGCTCAAGAATGGCGTCATCCACTTCTGCGGCACACCCGAGGAATTGAGAAACTCACCGGACGCGGACATTCAGGATTTCATCGAAGGCCGCAGTCACTTGCAGGGATAATCATCGAATTTGAAACTTGTTTGCCTAAAATATATATATGGACGAACGCGATAGAAAAACTGAACTGCTCGTCGGGCTGTTCCTGACCATCGGGCTGCTCTTGCTGGGCACACTCATCCTTCAGTTCGGCAGCGTGCGGGAATTGTTCAAAGGCACCTACGCCATCAGGGTCACCCTGCCCGACGGCACTGGCATCAAAGAAGGCACTCCGGTGCTTCTCGGCGGCAGGAAAATCGGCAAGGCCAGCGACAAGCCCATCTTCAACTCCACCTTCACCGGCGTCATCATTCCGCTGAAGATTTACAGCGACATCAAGATTCCTGGGGATGCAGCCTTCAGCATCGGTACCTCCGGCTTGCTGGGCGATGCCTTTCTGGAAATCAAACCCAGCGGCAAGGTTTCCGTGAACTACATCGCGCCGGACTCCGAGATAAAAGGCGTTCCCTCTGGCGGGCTCGGGGCGCTGCAAAACACCGCCAAGGAGGTCAGCCAGAAGGTGGATGTGGCGCTGGAGGACATCCGGGCCGCCATCAAAGATTTGCGGGAAGTCATGAAGAAGCTCAATGAGGGCGTACTCTCCGACTCCGCGACCAAAGACCTCAAGGAGTCATTCAAGCATCTCAACAGCGTCGTCACCCGGCTCGACGAAAAAACCTTCAATGACGAAACCAGTGTGGACATCAAGAGCGCCGTGGCCAGCCTCAAAAGTGCCGCGAAGACTTTTGAGGACAGTGTAAAAAAACTCGACCCGGCCTTTGCAAAAATCGACAGCGTCGCCGCCAAGGCTGACAAGGTCATGGTCAGCGCCGATTCCGCGATGAAGTCAGTCGATAAGAACGCCGCCGCCATCGGCAAAGCCGCGGGAGACATTCGCCATGGCGATGGCCTGCTTCCTGCGCTGTTGAATGACAAACAGCTTAAAAATGAGTTCAAGACCCTCATCACCAACCTTCGGGAGCGCGGCATCCTGCGCTATCGCAACATGACCGGCAAAGGCGAATCTGAAAAAGCAGATGAAGCCCCGCGCACACCGGGTCCGCTGACCGGAACCAAGCGGTAAAAACTGGTGACGAACAAACAACATCATTGGAACTTGTGATTTTCATTTTGTAGCTTCAGATTCACCCATGCCCGTCCCTTGGTCCATCCGGCTCGCCCGTACATTGTTTTTCACACTGGCCGTGTTGCTGGGGGCGGCCATTGCTGCGGGATTCAGGCAACCGGTCTGGGTGGGCACGTTATTCGGTGCCGCTGCCGGCACGCTTTTTGTGACGGTGGATGCGCTGCTGGCCAAGTTCTCGTTTCGGGAATTCTCCTTCAGCACCCTCGGACTCATGACAGGACTGTTTTGCGCCTGGCTGGTAACGATGATCGGCATCTTCGACCTGCCGTGGTTTCGTGGCCATGAAGATTCAGATGCGATTCGCAGCATTATTGAAGTTGGCACTTATCTCGTCTTCGGCTTTCTAGGGATCACGCTCGCTCTGCGCAGTGAACGGGACCAATTCTCCTTCATCATTCCTTATGTCCGCTTCCGCCGTGACGCGTCCGAAGGGGAGCCGATGCTGCTGGACACCAATGTCATCATCGACGGCCGGCTGCCTGGAGTTTTTGCCACCGGTTTCCTGACCGGTAACTTTGTCATCCCGCGCTTCATACTCGACGAGCTCCAGCGCATGGCTGATTCGCGCGATGAGATCAAGGGCGCGCGCGGCCGGCGCGGACTCGACTGTGTTCAATTGCTGCGCGAAACCCGCGGCGTCAGTCTCTCCATCCATGAAAATGGCGTGCAACAAGGCGATCCAGTAGATGCGCAGCTGGTCACGCTGGCACGTGAGCTCAACGCACGGCTGCTGACCAACGATGTTAATCTCGGCAAGGTCGCGCGCGCCAGGAGCGTCACCGTGCTGAATTTCAACGACCTCGCCGCCGCGCTGCATCCGGACCTCTGTCCCGGAGACAGTCTAGACCTCGCCCTTGTGAAGCCCGGCAAGGAACGGCATCAAGCACTGGGCTATCTCCCGAATGGCACCATGATCGTCGTCAACCATGGTGCCCAGTTCCTGGGTGAAACAGTCGCCGTCACGGTTAGCAGCAGCTTGCAGACCAGTGCTGGAAGAATGATTTTTGCGGAGATGATTCCGCGCGGCACTGCGCCTTCGTCCTGAAGAATATAATAGCGAGTGCGGCCAATACGCTTCTGAAACATCACGCAGTTCCGGCGGGTCGTGAGCTTCACCCCGAGATCAGGCCAGTGCTGGATTGAAAATGCGCCTTTGGCTGACGCGGTGCTTTTCAGTCAAGTGTTGAATTCTATTTCATCGAATGCACCCCGATGGTGTTGCCCTCGGTGTCGCTGGCGATGGCGATGAAGCCGTATTCACCGATGGCGAACTTCTTTTTGTAAAGCGATCCACCAGCGGTATTCACGCGAGCAGCTTCGACCGCGCAGTCTTCGCAGGAGAAGTAGATGAGCGTGCCGCCAGCACCTGCGGCACAGCCATCCATCTTGCAGAGGGCACCGTTGCAGCCAGGGGTATTGGGATCCATGTCGCTGGGGAACATCCACATTTCCAGGCCATCAGCTCCGCCTTCCACAGCCGGGCAGGTTTGGGTCGCCGAAGACATTTGTGTAGCGCAGGCGCTGATTCGGGATGATTTCCAAATACTCGCCGCCGAAGCAGTGGCTCTGGCCGTTCGTGTGATTCGTGAAGCTCATGCGGAACTTGCCACCCGTGCGGAAGTCCAGCTCGTGCACCGTGCAGGTGAAGCCGTAGGGCGGCAGCCATTTCGCGAGTGCGGCAGCGTTGGCGAAGGCGTTGAAGGCCCGCACGGGCGGGCATCGCAGGATGCGATGGAGTTGGATGGTGTGTGGCGTAGATGTGTAGCTTTAGGATTGAGCGTGTTGCTGTACCTCCGCCATCGGGCGGCACATGTCGGCTTTGGAGGACGCCTCGACCCACCGGCCACGCGAGAGCGGGAGATAGTCGGATGCTTGATTCATGATGTTCATGGATTCGCAGGCGCGGGAGTTGCGACCACTTTCGCCAGATCAGCGAGTCCTTTGTCGAACTCTGGGCCGCACAAGCTTTCGCAGTCCATGAAGAGGCTCATCGCTTTGCCTGCGAAGCCGTTCTTCCCATACATGGCCCAGGTGACGGTGGTTTTGTCGCCCTCGGGTTTGAAGGTGAAGTCCACGGTGCTCACGCCTTCCATGGGTTTCTTCCAGTCCATGCGCTGGCGCACGAGTTCACCGGGCTTGCCCTCGGTGATGGTGGCGCTGCCTTCGCCCACCTTCTCGCCTTTCCAGCTTGCGATGGCACCCACGCCGGAGTCGGTGCCGCTGTAGGTGGTCTTGGAACTGGGTTCCATTTTATCCCAAGGGTTCCAGGTGGCGAATTTTTTGTGGTCGTTCACTTGGTCAAAGAGCACCGCAGGCGTTGCGGCGATGGTGAGACTACGCTCCACGCGGTAATCCGCTGGCTGCATGGCGGCGACGATGAGGAAGAGGGCGATGACGGCGACGAGGCCGAGGAGTATTTTCTTGAGCATGGTGGTGTGTGGTTGGGTGTTTGGGATGAAAAACGGGTGCTGGGCTACTTGCGTGTAAAGATGACGGGAGGACCGCAGGAGATGCTCTTGCCATTCTCCCAGGACACGCCGTCTAGCTTGAAGTGGTCTGCATCAATGAAGGTGTAGGTGGCACCGTGCATGTGTTTGTCCTTGGCGGCGTTCAGGCCGGGTGTCGGTGCCAGATCAAAAGTCAGTGAGTCCGTCGTGGCCTTCGTCAAATTCATCCTCGGTTGGTTACGCAGCATGCAGTAGTGCGTCATTGTTAGTTTGCCGTTTACATCGTGGTAGGTGCTGAGCATTTCCATCGGTGTGCCAGCGGCGAAGCGCTCCTCAATTACTGAATCCCCGGCGATGAGGCGAAACTCGGTTTTCATCTTTCCCATCATCGGCGACTCCGCCGACCACTTGCCCACTAGCGACTTCATGCGCTCGAAGGCAGCAGATCCTTTGTAAGGAGGCATTTCAGCGCAGGCTGCGTGCTTGGTCTTGCTGGTCTGGCACGCAGTGAGCGCCACGAGGGCGACGACGGAGAGGAGGAGTGCTTGTTTGATCATAAGGGCGATGGGCGGGTGATTTTTTGGAACGAACTGGAAGCGCCGAAAAGCCGCCAGTCACAGTAGCGACGAATAGGGTGAGGTTATCAGGACACCAGGATACAATATTTTTGAAATAATTTCGCGGGAGGGGAAAATGCGGCATTCAAGCCTCCTCCGGAGCATTTTTAAAAAAGACGTGGCCGCATCCCATAAGAGTGCGGGAAGAAGCCACGGCAGCCAACGAAGTCTGCGTATTTTCCGCGTTTTCGCTTCGCGGCCGCGGGAAGTGCTTCCATGTTTCCCGCGTTCTTACGAACACGGCTCCGAACGCGGCTCCGAAATTATTTAATCCGCTCTAAAAAGACTCTCAAGCAGTCACGGCGAGTTCAGTACTCAGGTTCCGGATGATGACTTCACGGAGGTCATCGATGCTGACGGGCTTGCTGAGGAAGTCGTTCATGCCAGCATCGTGGCAGCTTTCCTTTACACCAGCGAGGCTGTGGCCGGTCAGGGCGATGATGACAGGCTGGTGGCTGAGAAGGAAGTTGCCGCGGATTTCACGGGTGGCATTGATGCCATCCAAGACGGGCATGTGGAGATCCATCAGGATGAGATCGTAGTTATTCTGCGTCATCATGTCGACGGCTTCGCGTCCATTCTCGGCGAGGTCGGCCTCGTAACCGAGTTTAGAAAGCATCATGCGGCCCAGTTTCTGATTCATGGGTTGGTCCTCGGCAAGAAGAACGCGCGCGGGGTGGTCGGCGGCGAGGGCGCGGACGCGGGGTTTGACGGCGGGGGGCGGGTTGCTGCCGGGGACGGATGGTCCGGCGATGGTGGCAGCGCGGGTTGCGTTAAGGGCTTGGACGATGGCTTTCATGAGGTCCCGGCGATTAACTGGCTTGGGAACGAAAGTGGAGCGGGATCCGGCACTGGCCATGATGGCATGTTTGTTCTGTTCATGACCGAGGGGGGCTAGACAGACGATGGCTTTCTCCTGCGCATGGGCTTCAGCGGCGATGCGGATAATGGAGGGGAGTTGCTGGGGTGAGGAGTCGAGAATGAGAACGGAATAATCGCCACTCAGGAGGGACTCCAGACTCGAATCAGGCGCGAGCTGCCTGATGTCCGCGGTGACGCCCCAGAGGGAACCGTAATGCTGGACGATGCCTGCAGTTGTGGGATGGGAGGAAACGATCCGCGCGCTCTGACCGAGGAGAGTGATGAGGCGGGCTTGATCTTCGGCGACGAGGAGATCGTTCTCCGGTGCGGCGCGCAGGGGGATTTCGAGATAGAAGTTGGAGCCGACTCCGGGTTCGCTGGTGACGGAGATTTCACCACCCATGATTCCGCAGAGCTTGCGGGAGATGGCGAGTCCGAGTCCGCTGCCGCCGTATTTGCGGGTCGTGGAAGTATCGGCCTGGGTGAAGGCATGGAAGAGCTGCGGCAGTTTTTCCGGCGGGATGCCGATGCCGGTGTCGCGCACGGAGATATGGAGCCAGGTGCGCTCACCGGTGACGGGGTGCTGGCGCTGCACGGGCTGGGCGAGGACCAGAATCTCGCCCTGGATCGTAAACTTGATCGCGTTGCCCAGCAGGTTGACGAGGACTTGTTTGATGCGGTGGAAGTCGCCGATGATGTTGCAGGGGAGTGATTCGCTGACGTGGTAATTCAATTCGATATTCTTCTCCGCCGCTTTGAACGCGAACATGGACATCGTTTCTTGGAAGAGTTCCTCAAGGTTCACGGGAATTTCTTCCAGGTTCAACTTCTCGGATTCGAGCCTGGAGAAGTCGAGGATGTCATTGATGAGGTGAAGGAGCGATTCGCCGCTGGAGCGGATCATGCGGACGAATTCCAATTGTTCGGAATCGAGGCCGGTGTCGAGCAGGAGCGAGGTGGTGCCGATGATGCCGTTCATCGGGGTGCGAATCTCATGGCTCATGCTGGCCAGGAAATCAGCCTTGGCCTCCAGGCCGGATTGCGCGAGTTTTTCCGCAGCCTGCGACTCCTGGATCATGATCTGGCGTTTGGTCTCGTTCTTCTCGATCTGGTCCATCGCCTCGTTGAAGAAATGCGCGGCGCGGGAGATGTCATCGAAGCCGCGCTCCGGCAGGCGGTGGGACCATTGACCCTGACGGAGGGCGAACACACCCTCCGTGAGAATCCGAAGACGCCGGGAGATGCTGCGACCTACGAAGAAGAACATCAGTCCGGCGATTCCCGCGCAGCCGGGTACGGCGATCCAGAGCAGCGAGGTGAATTTCTGGGTGGCAAAAAGGTGATGCAGTTCAAAGCGCGGCTGTTGCATGTGCATGATGCCCACAATGGTGCCGTCCGTGAGGGTGATGGCGGCGGCGGCGGCGACCCACTTGGGGGCCTGGACCTCTGCGTTTTGGGTTTCGATGAAACGTGGTGACATGGCACAGGGTGCCCCGGCCCAGACCTGGGCAACAGCGGGGGCTTCTTCCGTATTTGTCGAGGCCGGGGCCAGTTCGGTGGGGACGATGCTGGGGGTGGTGAAGTAACCGGCGCGGACAAAGCGACCTTTTTTGTTGCTGGAATCGTCTTCGCGGCGGAGCACTTCGACCACGAGGCCGAGTGAGGTGAGCGGGTCGTCACCGTTCTCATTGAAGAGCCGGTGGCGGACGCGATCCTCGATGGCACCGGAGATCTGAGGAGGTAACTGGACGAGATCCCCGTCCTTGAAACAACTGCGAAACTCGATCACGCCGGAAAAAGCCTGACTGAGCAGGAACGAGCGCTGGGCCGCGCGCAAGGCTCTCACTTCGTGCCAGGCAAACACACTGCCAACGGTAAACGCCCCGAGCGACGCGGCGAGCACCGCGCAGATCACAAGCCGCGTGGTGAGGATTGATTTCATGGTTCCATCCAGATGACCCGGAAGTCAAAATATCAAGCCGACACCAGGTCGCGCACTGCCGGCGTCTCAGCGGAATGGACGCACTGATAAACTGCCTGGGCCAGATCCTCTGCCGTGAAGGGTTTGGCCAGCATGGCGTTGAACCCCATTTTGAGGCAGGAAGTTCCGATTTCGTCGCCGAAGAATCCGCTGCAGGCCAGGAGACGGACGCCCGGCTGGATCTCCCGAAGGTGAAACACGGCATCCAGACCGGACATGCCGCAGGGCAGGATCAGATCGAGGATGACCATGTCCACCTCAGTGTCGCGTTCACGCATGTGCTGAAGCATCTGCACGGCGTCTTCGCCGGAGCTGACGTTGATCACGCTCCAGCCCATGGCTGTGAGCACGGCTCCAGTCATGACGCGCACGAGGGGCTCGTCATCCACGAGGAGGATTGTCCCGTTGGAGGACTGGGGGATTTCGTTGTAGGATTTTGACGTTGGATTTTTCCAGATGCTCATGGCGTTGTTGGTTAAGTGGTTTAAAAAATTAGACTGCGGTGTAGGACAGACAGCGGATTTCCTCCATGGTGGTGTGACCGGAGATGACTTGGGTGAGGCCTTCCTGATAGAGGGTGCGAAATCCGTTCTTCAGCGCGACAACCCGCAGCGCACTCTGTGGCGCTCCCTGCTCGATGAGGTCGCGCAGCTCCGCGTTTATTTCGCAGAGTTCCATGAGCGCGATGCGTCCGGCATATCCGGTGCCGTGGCACTCGGTGCAGCCGGTTTTTTCATAGATGGGCGAGGTCACGGGCTGGGTGATCGCGCCTTGGCGCGCCATGACGGCCTGAACTTCCGCGGTGGCGGCGACGGGACGCTTGCAGTAATTGCAAAGACGGCGGACGAGACGTTGGGCCTGGCTGAGGGCGAGGGAGTCGGAGACGAGATATTTTTCCACGCCCATGCTCAGAAGGCGCGATACCGCGCGCAACGAGTCATTCGCATGGAGCGTGGTGAGCACTAGGTGCCCGGTGAGCGAGGCGTTGATCGCGGCGTTGGCAGTCTCCGCGTCGCGCGACTCGCCGATGAGGATGATGTCGGGGTCAGCGCGCAGGAGCGAGCGCAGGCCGTTGGCAAAGTCGAGGTTGTAGACGGGATTGGTCTGCGTCTGGTTGATGCCCTCGATTTCATATTCGATGGGATCTTCGATGGTCTGGATGTTGACGGTTTCGTCGTTGACGCTGTTGAGCAGGGCGTAGAGCGTCGTGGTCTTGCCGGAGCCGGTAGGCCCGGTGACGAGGATGAGGCCCTGGTCGCGCTGCATGGTGCGCGAGAAGATGTCAATCTGGCGCTGGCTGAGGTTGAAATCGCTCAGGCGGCGCACGCCGTCCTGTTTATCCAGAAAACGCATGATGACTTTCTGAAACTCGCGGCGGGTGGGCACGGCGGCCACACGGACGTCCACGCGGCGACGGCCGATGCGCATGGCGAAGCGGCCGTCCTGGCACTCCTGGCGTGTCTGCCCCATGTTTGCGTAATTTTTAATCAGCGCGACGTAACGGGTGAGCATGTCCTCGGGCGCCGTGAGGATGACTTTCATGGTGCCGTCAATGCGGGCGCGGAAACGGGTGGCGCTGTAGAATTTCTCAATATGCAAGTCACTCGAGCGGCAGCGGATGGCGGTGAACAGCGCCCAGTGGATGAGTTCTTCGGCTGTGTGGTTCGGATTCTGCGGGTTGATGCGCGCCATGTCTTCGGCGTTGATATCCACTAGGTTGTCTTCACCGACTTCCGCGAGCTGGGTTTCGATTTTTCCGACCGACCCCGGATCGAAGCTGGCAGCGGCGCGGGCGATGGTCTCGCGGATGGCGGCGCTGTCCGCCAGCACGGTAATGATCTTGATCGGGCGGTTGCCCAGGGAGATCCATTCATCCTCGAAGGCGTAGTTGTCCGGCGTGTCGCTCAGGAGATAGACCGTATTCTTGCCGACGAAGAGAGGATAGACGTTGTGGCGCTCGATGATGTGGGCCGGAAAAAGGTTCTGGCGCGGGGCTTCCGCGGCGTTGTAGGCGTGGGCCTTGCAGTCACTGTTGAGGCGGACGAGGGCTACGCCGAGGTTGCGACCCATGCCGTTGAAATCGGTCACGGTGAGTTTCTCGCTTTTTTCCTTCGCGGCATCGTAGTAGCCCCTGAGCTTGGTGATCTCTCCGGGTTCGTAAGGATAGTTCTGGAGGAGCCACTGGAAGATTCCTTCCAGTTCCATGGTGCGGAATGAGGGAACCTTCAGCGACTCCACGGGATTCTGCGCGGACAGGGGCGGATTGGAGAAACGCTGGACGAGATCCTGGCGCGTGCGGCTGTATTGTTCGATGGATATGAGAACCCGGACCGTCAGCGCCAGCGGCACGCCCCACATGTCGCCCGCCTGGGGGTTGTGATGCGCCATGATGAGTATGGGGCCGACTGTTGCCACCGGAAGCCAGGGTTCCGCGGTCTTGGGCATGCGCCCAAGTTTCCGTGTGACCTTCTCCGCGTCCGGTGTGCAGCTTTCCCGCAGGAGCGTCACCGGTATTAAACCGGATTGGAGGGCGATGCCCTCGAAGGTGAGCACGACCTCATCGCGGGTCTTCTTGATGGTTTCAGAGGCGGCGCGCGTTTTTTTCTCTTGAAGCTCGTCAGGTTCAGCGGTGGAGGTGGAGGAAGTCATCGCGGGGAAGGTGAGAAGGAGGGTTGCGTCAGTTGCCTACCATTGTGTAGTTCGCGGGGAAGGTGTAGGGGGTGCCCATGTCGCCCCCCTTTAAATCAATCTTGAGGCCGGTGCCGGAGGTGCCGGGGGCGAGCAGGGCAAAGAGCGTGCCCTTCCACTGGAGGCGATAGTCAAGGGTGCTGCTGGAGGCCACGGGGTTCCACCTCGCGTGCACGTAGGGCGAACCGACCTTGGGATTAAGGGGATTCCTGTATTGCAGGGTGCGGATGACGGACAGCTCGACGGTGGCAGCGCTGTCCGATCCGGCGGCGAGGTTCAGTTCGTAATTGCACTCATTGAAGCGGTGCACTGCGGTATTCACTGTTTCTGTCCGGGCACTCGCAATGGTGGCATGGGAACTGCTGAAATACGACATGTAAGTAGGGATCGCCACCACCGAGAGGATGGCGACGATGGAGATGGTGACGAGAATCTCCATAAGGGACATTCCGCAGCGGGTGGTGGAAGTGGTGATTCCCGTCTTCATGCTCGGCTGGTCAGTAGGCGATGACGGTCGACCCTTGGGAGAGGGTTACTTTTTGCAGAGGATCGATGGAGTTGAAGACGATGGAATAACCGCTGGGGATGTAGTCCGTCAGGTTGGCCTGGGAGAAGGCGAGGTAGGGCGTGAGCAGGGAATACTTGGCCTGGGCGGTGCTGGACCCGGCGAAGTCGCTCGCAGCCTGGACACGGCCGCGCACCTGGATGTAGGTGGCCATGGACATGTTGATGGATTCGCAGCGGGCGATGGCGAGGTTGCGCTCAGAGTCGGTGCGCATCTTGATGAGATTGGGCAGCGCGAGGAAGGAGATCACTCCAATGATAGCGACAGCGGCAAGCATCTCGACCAGCGAGAAGCCGCGGTCGGACGCTGATCTGACGGTGGTGGTGCGTGGGTTCATAAGCCGGGTTTACTGGGCGTTCAGGGTAACCTGGGGGAAGCTGTTGGCGGCCCAGTCAGGAAAGGCGATGTATTGCTTGGTGGTGTTCAACGCGTCACTCTTGATCTGGCTGGCTGTGCTGTAGGTCGTAAAATAGGACGACGTGTTGGAGTCGAGGTAGGAAGAGATGAGATTGAAGCGCGCAAGGTTTCCCGACACCGCATTGTAGGCAGTCTGGATTTGGGCGATGGTGCGTGGCCGGCCGGTGCCCAGCGTGGCGTTGATGACATCCGTGCGGTTGGCCTCGCCATTGACCCAGGCATTCAGCGCGCCCTGGAGCGTGGCCTGTTGCTGGCGCGAGACGATGCGGGCGGAGTCCGTTCCGGCATTCGAGAAGGCGGAGACGACCAGCGTGGCCATCATGCCCATGATGGCGATGGTCATCAGGGCTTCGATGAAGGTGAAGCCAGCGGGGCGTCGGGAGCTGTGATGCGCGGTCATTTTGTGGGGGGGCGGTGGAGGGTGAACGGGCTTTTCTAAGCGAAGCGGGCCTGACGCGTGAGCATCAGGCCCGCTCAAGGTTGCACCTAGTGAGTGCAGTTAACTCGGATTACGGCGTGTAAACGAGCGCACCACCTGAGAGGCTCAGGTAACCGCTGGCGTTGTCCACTGCGGTCGAGCTCATGCCGTTAACGGCAAAGGTCTGGCCGTCGGCGGAGGTGGCTCCAGCCTGGACTGCGGCGATCTGAGCAGCAGCTGTGGCGGTGGCAGACCAAGCGATGCCAGCCGCACGGCCAGTCGAGTGGATGGAGGCGAGGCTCTGCGCATTGCGCTTGGCCGTGGCCGTCGCAGCGGAAGAGTTGATCGATCCGATGCTGGGGATCGCGATCGCGGCGATGATGCCGATAACTGCGATGACGACGAGCATTTCCACGAGGCTGAAGCCCTTAGCGAGCACGTTCTTGGTGTTGAGTTGGGTTTTCATGATGTTAGGTGTGTTTCAGTTTTGGTTTTTGTTGTTGTTTTTTCTTGGCGATGTCAGTTCAGGCTGACAAATCGTTGCTTGGTTGTCTGGTTTCTTTTGTCTTTTGTCTTTTGTCTCTGCCAGGGGCATTGGTCCCCGGCAAATTTTTGTCCAGGTGGAAAGTTTGGCTGTTAGGTCCCCGACTGCGCACCCGATTTGTCGTAGAAGAGATTGCCATCGGAATCTCTGCCGACGTAGATGTAAATATTTGTCAGATCGGTGCCCGTGATATTGGGAACACGGAAAGTTTTGCCAATGAAAGCACCGTCGGTCGGGGCCTGGCCTGAGATAACGCTGCCGATCAGCAGGTTGCGGCTGGCACCGGTCCAAGTCACGCCGGCCGCCTGGCCAGCTGAGAACATAGAGACGACGCTTTGGGCGTTACGCTGATAAGACGCGGTCTTGGCAGCCGTAGTGATCGAGCCAATGTTCGGGATGGCGATCGCGGCGATGATGCCAATGACGGCGATCACCGTGAGGAGTTCCACAAGACTGAAGCCTCGGGACGCGCGGTTGGGTTTCAAGTGAGTGTTCATGAGAAATATTATTGAGGGACTTATTTTTCTGGTTAGCGTGGCAGCTATTAATCTGTGCCCGCGGATAATCGCGGCGTTTTAGATGTCTTAACTGATCAGCGAAGCATCAGTGTTGATGTTTCATGATCGTGATAAATATTATAACCAATATACTGACACGTGCAAGAACTATTTCAATAAATCTTAATCTATTATAAAGATCGGACTAATCACCCCTGTTGTAGCGGGTTGGATTAGACCAATTCTCAAAAAGAAAGTCATAAACGTGTCTTTGGACGGCACTGGGACTGAAGGGTGGCAGGTTGGTCGAACAAAGAATGCAAGGCGTCGATGAGGCGGTCCTGAAGTTGTTCGCAAGTCTTGGCGATCCAGCCGTTGAACCAGTCCGCCTTCATGCGCAGCCACAAGCGCTCGATGGCGTTGAGATCGGGCGAGCGTGGTGGCAGATACTCCGGCTCGAAGTGGTGCCAGTTCAGGCTCTTGGTCTTGTGCCAGGAGGCGTTGTCGAGCACCAGGATAGCACGGCGTCCTGCCACGGGCGGATTCTCCTCAGCTAGAGTGTCGAGGAACACCTGGAAGGTGACGCTGTCGCACAAGTTGAAGAGCAATGCGCCGAGGCGACCATCCTTGGGCCGCACTGCGCCGAACACATTGTAGCGGATGTGCTCCCCGAGATAAGGCGAGTGGCGCACTTGGCCGATCTTCGTCCAAGTGCGGCGCGGGCGCGGATCACCTTCAAAGCCGCTTTCATCGCTGAACCACAAGTCGATGCTCGGATCGGCCACCCAGCTCTGGAGCTTTTCGCAGAAGGCCTGACGCTTGTCCTCATCCTGGTTGAGCGGCCAGGGGCGCGGCACCTTGAGGCGGTAGTCGTGCTCATGGAGATAGCGCACGGTGGTGCTGTAGCCGAGCTGGGTTTGCAGGTTCTCTTTGATCCAGCCGTGCAACTTCACCGCAGTCCAGTGGCTCTGCCCAGCCAGCGACGGATCTTCGATGAGCGGCAGGATTTTTTCGCTCACTTGTTCTTTGAGCAGAATGCGCCGACGCCCGCTGCTGCGTCCAGGAATGAGACCATCAAGACCAGTGAGATTGAAGGCTTGGATGAAGCGCAGCACCTGGCGCAAGCTGAAGCCTGAAAGGGCGGCGACTTCCTCGCGGCTCTTGCCTCCATAAAGCCAGTGCAGAGCCTGGAGCCTGCGAAAGCCCTTCTTGGTCGGCGTGCAATTCATCGCAACGCGCACCTCTTCCAAGGTCGCGTTTTCAAGATTCAATTCCAATGCACGGGCGGGCCACCGCCGCCTATTAATTACCAAGATTCTAAAAAGTACAGCACGAATATGACATTCATTTTGAGAACTGGTCTAGCTCGATTTTTCCGATTCCATGGCGAGGCGCTTTGGCGGTTGATTCGACAAGACGAGAGCAGGATTTAAAGTTGCGCGCAGCATCAGCGGGGTGGCGCGCTTGCTGCGTCTGGATTGGGAGAGTGTCCACCGCGTCCGTCAGCGGGCCGTGGAGCGCGGCTTGAGCAACCAAGCGTGTGAAGATGTGCCGCATCTTGGCATTGATGAGAAGGGCATCGGACGCGGCCATCATTACGGCACGGTGCTCAGCGAGCTGGACAAGGCGCGCGTGCTTGAAGTCGTCGAGCACCGTCAGGAAGCATCCATGCAGCAGGCAATCGCCGCGCTACCCGAGGCACTGCGCCAGAGCATCCAGGCAGTGGCCATGGACATGTGGCAACCCTTCATCAAAGTGGTCGGGGAGCAGTTGCCCCACGCGCGCATCGTGCATGACAAATTTCACGTCATGGGCTACCTCAACGCCGCCGTGGACAAAGTGCGCCGCCAGGAGCGCCGCGAACTCCAGGCACAGGGCGACGACACGCTCACGGGGAGCAAATATCTCTGGCTCAAAGACCCCCGCAATCTCACCGCGCAACAGGAGGATGCCTTCGCCGCATTGCTGGCAATCAACCTCAAAGCCGGACGCGCCTGGGCTCACAAAGAACAGTTCAGCTCATTCTGGAACTGCTCAAGCGAGAAGCGCGCGCGACTCTTATTCCAACAATGGCATGGCCAAGCCAAACGCTCCAAGCTCGCCCCGCTCAAAGCCGCCGCCGACACGATCAAGCGGCACATCGAAAACATCTTTACCTGCTTCACGCACCGCATCACCAACGCTGCGGCCGAAGGACTCAACTCACTGATCCAAGCCATCAAAGCTAATGCACGAGGTTATCGTAACTTCGCCCACTATCGCATCGCCATCCTTTTCCACCTCGGAGGACTCGATTTACGCCCTGTTTTCACCCATTCAAAACCCTGAAGAACCATATTTTCAATCTTGCATCTTTCTAAGTGACAGAATTGTTATTTTTCCATCGCGAAAACCGGGGTATGAGCTAAAAAGAGAAACAAATTCGTGATATTACTTCTCACAGCCGGCTTCGGAGACGGACACAACACGGCGGCGCGCAACGTGTCGGCGGGATTGGCGCGTCTGGCCCCGGAAGTAGCCACGCGCACCGTGGATCTGAGCGACGAGGCCTACCCGTTTCTGTCACCCATCGTCAAAGGCACCTACCAGGCCATGATCACGCGCACACCGTGGTTGTGGGGTAAATTTTTTCGTCACACCGCCAAGCAGAAGATTGACCGCCGGACCGACCTCGTGGTGGGCGGCTTCGAGCGCGCGCTGGATAAACTGCTGCACCGGGAAAAGCCCCGGGGCATCGTCTGCACGTATTTGATGTTTCAAGGTGCCCTGCAGAACCTCCGCGAGAAAGGCAGAACGCTGCCACCTGTATTCACGGTCATCACGGATTCCATCACTATTCATCCCCTGTGGCTGCTCGGCCCCAGCGACCGCTACCATGTTGCGGACGAAGATTCAAAATCCGGACTGATCGAGCGCGGCGTGGACGGAAAGGACATCGTCATCAGCGGCTTCCCGGTGCATCTGAATTTTATGGATCACGCGGAAGACCAGCCCCCATGTCCTGCGGGCCGGATTCTCTATCTTCCTTCTACGGGAGAACGCCATGTGCAGCAGACGCTGGAAGCGTTGCGTCCGCTGCTGGAGCGTGGAGCACATCTTACGCTCCCGCTGGGCAAACACTACCGTCGGCTTTATAACGTCACCACGCGCTTCATGGACTCCCTGCCACACGCCTCCATTCAAGTGCTGGGCTGGACGCCCGAGATCCCGCGCTTTTTGCAAACGCACGATCTGGTGATCTGCAAAGCGGGCGGCGCCATCCTGCACGAAGCACTGGCCGCGCAGTGCCCGGCGATTATTGATTACATCGTGCCCGGCCAGGAGGAGGGCAATGCGGAGCTGCTCACCAAACACGACTGCGGAGTCGTCACCCTCACCGCGGCGGAAACTGGATCGCAGGCCGCGCGACTGCTGGCGAACGAACAAGCCGTAGCTCTACGCATGAAGGAAAACACCCGGCCGCATTCCATGCCGGACGCGTCGCTGCGAATTGCGCGCGATGTATTGACGCATGTTTCAACATGAACCGCGCCTTTCTCTTCGATATTGGCAATGTTATTCTCCGCTTCGATTTCAGACCCGCAGCTGAAAGACTGGCCGGGCTAAGCGGCATCGCAACCGATGAGGTTTTAGTGCGTCTCTCAGATTTCAAGCATGCGCTGGAATCCGGTGCGATCAGTGACGCCGACTTCATCTCGCAGAGCATCGACCGCATCGGTTTTCGCGGCACACGGGAAGTGTTCGCGGAAATATGGAGGGACATCTTCACGGAAAACACGCCGATGATCGCCCTCGTGAAACAGCTCGCGAAGAAGCATCCGCTCTATTTGTTTTCCAACACCAGTGGACTGCACAAGGACTGGTTTATAAAACGCTTCGATGTCTTCGTGCATTTCAGGAGCGGCGTCTTTTCACATGAAGTTCGCTGCATGAAGCCTGATCCGGCGTTCTACGAACTGGCCGTCTCCCGGTTTGGCCTCGAACCCGCCACCACTTTCTATATCGACGATCTGCCGGAAAATATTTCCACCGGGGAGCAATTCGGCTTTGTCTGCCATCATTACTCTCCGGCGCAGCACGCCGCGCTGGAGCATCGGATCGAACGATGGCTGGCCATCTGACTAGAAGACTCTTGGAGAAACGACTGCTCGGTCATTGCCAAACACCCCGTCCGCTGCTAATCAGCGCGCCTCATGTTTCACCAACTCATTCACATGTGGTTCTCCTGGGTTCAGGACTGGGACTATTTTGGCGTCATCCTGCTCATGGCGATGGAAAGCTCAATCTTTCCGGTGCCGAGCGAGGCCGTGATGCCGCCCGCGGCATTCCTGGCAGCACAAGGCAAAATGAACATCTGGCTGGTGATTCTGGCCGGCACCTTCGGATCGTGGCTGGGATCGGCCATCACTTACTGGATCTCCCGCTGGCTGGGTCATGCGGTGATCAAGAAATGGGGAAAATATCTGCTCATCAGCGAGGAAAAGCTGAAGCGTGCGGAGCATTTCGCGGAGCGTTATGAAGCCGGCGGCATTTTCTTCGCGCGACTGCTGCCGGTGGTGCGGCATCTGATCTCGATCCCGGCGGGCATTCTGGAAATGCGCTTCGGCATCTTCAGCCTCATGACCATCGTCGGCTCTGCCATCTGGTGCTCCGTTCTGGCATGGTATGGCACGGGCCTCGCCAAGCGCGCTCCAGATCTGATGACCGATCCCGACAAATTGATCGACATCATCAAACATGAGTCGATCTGGCTGGTTGGTGGCATCGCGCTGGTGGGTGCGCTGTATTTTCTGATGTTGAAACTGACGGCGAAAAAGAATGAAGGTTGAAGTGTTGAATGGTTGAACGAAAAACCGCTTTAACATTTCAACCCTTCAATGGTTCAACATCTCACCCACGAAGCCCATGCCCCTCACGCTGCCTCCTCTCTCGCGCCGCCGCTTCCTTGGCGGATCGCTGGCCTCTGTTGCCGGCAGTTTTTTGACGCGGGGTGAAACCTACGGCGACACAAAGGCAGACCCATCCTCTTGGATTCTCTTCAGCGATACGCACGTCGCGGCGGACCGGGAATTCGTCACGCGTGACGTCAAGATGGCTGCCAACGTTGAAGCATGTGTCAAGCAGGCTCTCGGCGCGAACAGCACCGCTGCGGGGGTGTTTATCAGCGGGGACTGCGCGTATCTCGATGGACAGGCGGAAGACTACGCCACGCTCGCGGCGCTACTCAAGCCGCTGCGGGATGCCGGACTGCCCGTGCATCTCATGCTGGGCAATCACGATCATCGTGAGAACTTTCTGGCCTCGCTCAACAAGCCGGGCCTGCCATCGCCGGTGGAACATCGAACCGTCGGATTAGTGGAGAGTCCGCTGGTGAACTGGTTCATGCTGGATTCGCTGGACAAGACCAACAAGACACCCGGCTTGCTCGGCCCCGAGCAGCGCGCCTGGCTGGAAAAATCACTCGATGCCCATGCGGACAAGCCCGCCATCATCGTGGTGCATCACAATGTCATCCCCTACGTTCCAGGCGGCGAGATGAATCAGGCCTTCGCCAAGTCGCTGGTGGATTCGCCTGATCTGCTGGCGATCCTGGCTCCGCGCAAGCAGGTGAAAGCATGCTTCTATGGTCACACGCACAACTGGTCCGTCCTTCGCGAGTCGAGCGGCATCCATCTCATCAATCTCCCGCCCACCGCTTATGTTTTCAAAGCGGGCATGCCCAACGGCTGGGTTCACGCGTCGCTGCGCAAGGACGGAATGACACTCAAGCTCAACTGCCTGAATCCCGCGCACACCCAAAACGGGGCGGCGGCGGATTTGGCTTGGCGAGACTGATTTTTTGCCCGCGAAACACGCGAAAAAATCGAAAGAATGAATGATTTGATTTATCGAGAAGAATGTTACGCAATCGTACGGGCATCTTTCGATGTATATACTGACAAAGGCTGCGGGTTTTTGGAGCCGGTGTATCATGAGTGCTTACTGATTGAACTGCAAAGCCGCAACATATCTGTTATTTCAAAGCCAAAACTCATGCTCGAATACAAAGGGCGTCCGCTGACTTTGGCCACTATCCGCGCCTGGAATGGGAACGGTTCGCCAACACCGGCAAAGAACCGAACTCACCTCCAAGATTGCTGGACGATTGAATAGATAATTTTTGCGTTATTTCGCGTGTTTATTAATCCGGCACCATGATAGGACATGCGTTTGCATTGACTTTAACCAGTGAGCGGTGTGCGCTATCCACATGCCGGATTAATAGCGGGTTTGGACGTGATCCGCGAAACGGCTAAACAAATTAGCTTTGCCCCGGCCATTTTATTGACCGGGACACCGATACGATCCGTTATAAACGAAAATCTCAGGCTGCGGCAGAACCCTGATAGCGAGCGTCGCCAAAGCCGAGGATGGGGAAGAAGATGAATCCCAGAAAGGCCAAGCCGAGAGCGAAACCGGTGCCCTTGCCGAATTTTTTCGCGAGTTCCACCATCACGAGGATGGCGACGATGAAATTCACGAGGGGAATCAACATGAGAACGATCCACCACAGCGGCTTGCCAACAATCTGCAGCAGGACAATGATGTTATAGATCGGCACCAGGCACGCCCAGCCGGGTTGTCCAGCCTTGGTGAAAACTTTCCAGACGCCGGCGATGATGAAGACGGCGATAGCGAGCCCGATAAGGCCACCGATGAGGCCAAAGGCGCCTGAGGATTGATTGATCTGGTCGAGGTTTTCTGAGTTCATGATGGTGGGATGTGATGCTTGTGAGTTACTGGAAGATGTTGCAAGCCCGAATAACCGGCAACGATTGGATTATGTACAAACATTCATATAACGCCAGCACGAAATCTGGTCGCTCGACGCTCAGCAGCTCAACCCAGAGATCAAGATTTTTTCGGCGCGATCTGGAGAAACTTCCTGACCTCGTTGTAGAGGGCGTCGTGCTTGGCGGCGGGCGCGTTTTGCTGGAGGCCTTCAATCCAGTCCTGGGTGCCGGGGGCGTGACCACGCGCGACTTCCAGCAAGGATTCCATGCTGATGGGAACGATGCGGCCAGCATGAATCGCTCCCGCTAACGCCATCTCGGTCGCACGCTCAAAGACCCATTTCATATCGGCACCGCTGAAACCTTCGGTAGCACTGGCAAGTGATTGCTCGTTGAGATCAGCGATGGGTTTATCCTTCGCGAGTAGCCGGATGATCTGGATGCGCGCCGCAAGATCTGGCGGCGGCACGAAGATGGCCTGATCGAAACGGCCCGGACGACGGAGCGCGGGATCAAGCTGCCAGGGGGCGTTGGTGGCGCCGATGATGAGGATGCGCTGGTTCTCGGAGCGGATGCCGTCCATCTCGCTGAGGAACTGGTTAACCACGTTGCGCACTTGGGAATCACGCACGGTGCGGCGATCGGGCGCGAGGCTGTCGAGTTCATCGAAGACGAGAACGCACGGAGTGTTAGCGCGCGCGGTCTCGAAGATCTGATGGAGGTTGCGCTCGATGCTGCCGTAGTAGGGATCGAAGATTTCGTGGAGACCGACGGCGAGGTAATTGCAGGAGACCTCGCCAGCGGTGGCGCGGAGCATGAGACTCTTCCCGCAGCCAGGAGGGCCATAGAGAAGAATGCCGCCGCCACTCTTGCGCCCGTAGGCTTTGTAGAGTTCGGGATGCAGAAGCGGGTAGATGATCTTGAGACGAATCTCTTCCTTCACCGCTTCCATGCCACCGACATCATTGAAGGAAACACGAAGCCGTTCCGTGTCGCCAGGTGCAAAAAAAGTTTCCGGACGCCAGTCGAAGGGCGGCGGATCATCATAGGAATCCTCCGGGAATTCCTGCTGGATTTCGGCATAGGCCTCCGGGTCTTCAAGCATATCCAGCGGGCTGATGATGCGATCCTTGATGGGCGGCCTGAGATTTTTCCCGAGATCGGCCTCCAAAGCCGAATCGCTGGCCGAGGAGTCAATCTCAAGCGCGCGGTGGAAATGTTCCATGGCCCGTGCGCGATGATTTTCCGTGAGATGAATGCGGCTCAGGAGGAGGTGGGCGGCGGCGCTTTGCGGTTTGCGCTGGAGAATGCGTTCGGCGCGCACGGCTGCGGCACTGGTATCGCCCTGAAGCACCAGCGCGCGCGCCAGACCGAGCTGGGCATCGAGATGATCGGGATCGAGCGTGATGATTTTAGAAAATGCCTCGTGCGCTTCGTCGAGATGAATTTCGTCGAGGCAAGCGTGACCGAAAAGGAGAAGCAGCGCGACATTGTCGGGCGACTGAGCCAGGGCATCACGGAGCGATTCGAGGCGGGACATAATATGGGCCAAGCTGGGACTTCCCAGCGAGTAAGCCACCTTCATGCCGTCAGGCACGCATTTCCAGAAAATTCTTCAGGAGCTTCTTCCCGTCCTGAGTGAGGATGCTTTCCGGGTGGAACTGCACACCGTGAATTGGAAGCTCCTTGTGACGCACGCCCATGATTTCACTTTCGTCATCGGCGGCGACGGCGGTGATCTCGAGGCACGAGGGCAGAGTCTCGCGCCGGATGATGAGACTGTGATAACGCGTGGCTTCGAAATCTTGTTTCATGCCGGCGAAGACTGATTCGCTTGTGTGATGAATGCGCGAGACCTTGCCATGCATCAGACGGCCCGCGCGGATGACATCGCCGCCGAACACATCGCCGATGCATTGATGCCCGAGACAGACGCCTAGCAGCGGCGTGGTGGCGCCAAACTTGCGGATGACATCGTTGCTCACGCCCGCTTCTTTCGGCGTGCAGGGGCCGGGTGAGACGCAGATGTGATCGGGCTTGAGCCGGGCGATCTCATCAAGCGTCACCTGATCGTTGCGACGGATCTCCATGGTCGCGCCCATCTCGCCGAAATATTGGACGAGGTTGTAGGTGAAGGAATCGTAATTATCGATGATCAGGAGCATGAGGCGTGGGCGGCATCATAGGCAGGAAGAGGCTGCAGGAAACAGAAATGACACGGGTGCTGTGCAAGATCGAAGTTAAAAATATCATCTGAAAATTACGAATAAATCTTGAAAGCTTAATTAATTTGATTAAACTATTAATTTATATTAAGTATTTTGTGCAATGAATACCTCAAAATGCAAGATTCGGCAGCGCAGTGTTAGCCGCATCGTTTCAACTACCGGCCGCCTGCTCAACGGGCACTTCATGCTGCTGGCTGACCATCTGATGCTGGAGGTATCCCCCTCCGACTTCCAGCTCGAGGGTGCGATCGCCGAGGGCAACGTCGAGGTCCACATGCTGGGCGGCGGTGCGGGCAGGGAATATATTGTCCATGCCAGCAGCGCCGTCTTTCAGAGCGCGCAACAAAGGCTGGTGCTTAACGGTTGGAGTGGCACGCGCGAGAACGGGGTGAGTCATCCGCCCACGGCTTACCGGCGCGAGGTGATACTGAGGACCGACGGCACTTTTTTCCATTCCGCGCCCGAGATTAACACTGCCGCCGGGGCGGAGGTCGACTCTCCCAGCCTCCAGGCTGCGTGAACGAGGGGTTTTGAGCCCGCGTCATAACACAAATAAATCACCCAACCGCGCAAATCCTGCATTGCCACGGCATCGAAATTGCTTCACTATAAAACCCCCGCGCATCTGATGCGGGCCACATCTTTTTTTCAACACGTTCATGACCGATCTGCTATTCAAAGGAGGACCACTCGTCTGGCTGTTGCTGTGTTGCTTCGGCCTCGCGCTCGCGATTTTCGCCGAGCGTATCTCCTACTACCATCGGGCGAGCATGAATGTGGGCGAATTTCTCGCCGGACTTGCCAGCCTGATCAGGCAGAAAAATCACGCCGAGGCCCTGCAGGAATGCGTCGCCACGCGGGTGCCAGCGGGCCGCGTCCTCCATGCGGCGCTGCTTCGCCACGAATCCACGCGCGAACACCTGAAGGAAATCGTGCAAGAGGCCGGCCAACTCGAAGTGCCGCGCCTTGAGCGCTATCTCAGCGTGCTGCACGGCATCGCCCATGCTGCACCGCTCATCGGCCTGCTTGGCACCATCATGGGCTTGATGGATGCATTTGTGGACCTCAACAAAGCCAAAGGCTACGCCCTGCCGGCCGATGTCGCCCACGGCGTTTACACCAGCCTGATCACCGCAGCGCTCGGCCTCGCCGTCGCCATCCCGAGCTATCTATTTTACTGCTTCCTCGCCGCCAAGTCGCGCCATATCACCCATGAATTGGAAAGGGCCGGCATTGAAATCGTCAAGCTCATCGAAGACAACCGTGAGCCAGCACCATCCGCCGTGCAGACTCCCGGAGCCCAAATCGTCGAGTTCCGCGAAGCCGCTGCCAACGCTGCGCGCAAGCAGCGCGGCCGTAATTCCTGACGCCGCGCAAGTGGCCAACTTTTTTCATGAAGCTTGAGAGCCACCTGCCCAAGCAGAGCTTCTGGCTCTATCTCGGCCCGACGCTGAACGTTCTCACCCTGCTCCTCGTTTTTTTTCTGCTCGGCTCCACTTTCGTCATTCAAAGCGGCGTCCGCGTCGCGCTCCCGGAAAGCAACTCTCGCCTCGCCGGTTTCGACCGCGCCCACGTCATCACCGTGGCCATGGCAGCGGAACCCGCATTTTACCTCGATGGCAAGCCTGAAACCGTCGAGAGTCTGAAAGTGAACCTCAGAATGTTGAAGCGCGAAAGCCGCAGGATCATCATCCACGCCGATTTGATGGCCGCTTACGGGCGCGTTCTCCAGGCCAGCAACATCTCCCTCGGCCTCGGCTTCGAGGTCGCCTACGCCACGCAACCACCGCCGTCCGGGGACGACTGACTGCGCCATGCCCAAGCCGCCGCCGACCGACCCGGGACTCACCTTCGACTGGCGCAAACCGCGCGGGGAGCGGACACGGCTGGTATTTTGGATGCTGGTCACTTTTTTTGGACTCGCCGCGTTCTTTGCCCTCTTTCGTGTGGTCTATCCGCAGACCCAGCGTCGTGTCCCCACTGCGCAGCAGGTCACTCTGCTCGGCTCTGATACCGCCGCACAGACGGTGCTCAATGCCGTGCAGGATCACGACTTCCTGATCATTCCCTCCGCCGACAGCAAAAGGAATCTCGTGTCCCTGGAGGACCGCGCGCCAGTTTTTCATCCGTCTTACGAAAAGCATGAACTCAAGCTGCTCGACCTCCCGCAGCGCAACACCAAGCCCGCTCCCGTTCGCCTGCTCAATGTCCGCGAACCCATCCTGCCCAGGCTGGATCTCTCCGAACTGGATCGCAACCCGCGAACTCCATCAACGGCGCGACCGATAAAGCTCGCGCTTCATCTCCGGGGTGGCCTCACTTCACGCGTCATCACCTCGCAACCCGATTTCAGCACCCTGCAAATGGCCGAGCCGGAGTCGTGGCGTTTTCATCTCGGTGTCAACAGTGCCGGACAGGTGCTTTTTGCATTACCAATTGAGGCTCCGAGCAAGCTTGGAGACGCGGCGCCACTGCTGCGTCTTCTCCGGCAGATCCGCCTTGCTCCAGACGCTTCGAAGGATACCACTTGGGGTGGTGCCGCGCTCGTCTGGTCAACTACCACCGAACCATGATTCCAGTCTCACTTTCCACGCTGGTCATGCTCGGAATGGCACTGGGCATCGCCTTGCTCGGTGTGCTCTGGCTTATCGCTGTCTGGCGGGAACGCCGTGATGAAAAGCGCACCCGGGCCGACCTCGTGAGCTGCAGGATTTGTGGCGGCATTTACGAGAACACAGATAAAAAAATCTCCGCATGTCCATCCTGCGGGTCGCTCAACGAATCATCGCGCCCTCGCCCGATCTAAGAGTCGACTTTTACTTCTCCGGGGGCAGTGGTGTCGCCCACTCACCCCTGTCATTAACAGGCGACTCCTGCCCGCTGCCGCCGGCCGCTTGCCAGTGACGCTTCAGTCCCTGGACCCAGCCGTCCTGCTGAAAGGCACCCAACACCACGGCAATCGCGACCATCACCAGCACCACGGCTGTAACCAGCAGCACCAAGTGCCCGGCCCTCCCAGCAACGACCGACGCCTGCGGCACCGCGCTGTGGTTCGGCCCCTGATGCTGCCCGGAGACCCCGGAGCTCACTTCTGGGAACGGTTGCAGATCGAATGCGGGCAACCCACCCACCTCGCCTGATGAAGCCATGTTGTCGGAGGCTGCTGCCATGGCGCATCCAATCCCCTCGACAATCGCGGGCACCTTCGGCAATTGATCAAGCCTGACATTCGGAGCCTCGCAAAAAAATGACTCGGGCAGTTTATTCACTTCCGCCAGCGCCGGCACGGCGGGAATTGCCTCCATGGGTTCTTCCATTTCAAACCAAACCGTCTGCGCCCCGACTGCACCGCAACTGACCGGTTCACTCCACCCCTGCTCCCAGATCACGGGCACCTCTTCATCCACGACGAAACTGTCAGTCGGCGGCGCGACGGCCACAGCACGAGCCGCATCACACAAATCCGGTTCTTGGCCCTTCTCCTCTCCGAAACAGCAGTCGGCCGCTTCAGTCTTTTGAGTTCCGCCCGGCACCTCGATCTGTATGCTTAACGATGATTCAAGCGGACTCGCGCATCCCGTCGCGTTTCGCCGCAACATCCATTTTATCCCGGCCACAGCGGCGATACCCGCCATCAGCGCCATCTTTCCTGTGCGCCCCGTTGCCAAACCTGCGGCCATCGCTCCTGCCATCGCAAGCGATGTTCCCCACGGACGAGCGTGGGCAGTTACGTCAGAATAGGTTGAAGCCATCAGAAGAAACCCTGCCAAAGAATTAGTAAAGCAAACTTAACTAATTACCGCCACTACTTTTTTGCGTTCCCGACTCGATTCCCGCGCCCCACCGTGTATTGCCTCCCATGTTCGATCTTCAGGTCAATGGCTATGCCGGCACCGACTTCAACCGCGAGGGACTCACCGCGGACGCGCTGAATCACGCGTGCGGACGCCTGCGCGAAGATGGCGTCGAGGGAATCCTTGCCACCTTCATCACCGACGACCTCGACAAGATGGAGCGCCGCATGAAGTCGCTCGTGGAATTGCGTGAAAGGGACCCACTCGCACGACAGATGATTGCAGGCATCCACATTGAGGGTCCCTTCATTAATCCGGAGAAAGGCTTTGTCGGCGCACATCCGCCGCACGCAGTGAAACCAGCGACGTTGGAAAATGCGAAACGGCTCTTCGATGCCGCAGGTGGCCTCGCCAAAGTGGTCACCCTCGCGCCGGAGTGCGATGCGGGATTTGCCACGACGAAGTGGCTCTCAGAAAAAGGCGTGTGCGTCTCCGCAGGCCACTGCAATCCCTCGCGCGAGGTGCTCGCCGCAGCGTGCGACCATGGATTGAAAATGTTCACCCATGTCGGCAACGGCTGCCCGATGCAGCTGCACCGGCACGACAACATCATCAACCGCGCACTCTCACTGCGCGACCGGCTCTGGCTCTGCTTCATACCCGACGGCGTCCACATCGAGTTCTTCGCCCTGCAAAACTACCTGCGCAGCGCGGGGCTTGAGCGCTGCATCTTCGTGACAGACGCCATCAGCGCGGCGCGGCGCGGCCCGGGAAAGTTCACGCTCGCCGGCTGGGACATCGTCATTGGCGATGACCTCGTCGCGCGCTCGCCGGACGGATCACATTTCGTCGGCAGCACCGTCACCTGGCCGCGGATTCAGGAGAATAATCGAAAAAACATCAACCTCTGCACAGCGGACCTGCTCAAGGTGAGCCTGGAGAATCCCATGAGGGCTCTGGATATCATCTGATAATCGCGTTATTCTTCTCCTCGATTTGCTGGAGAACGATTCTCTTAAAATGCCTGAACCCAAGCTCATCGCCATCGCCGCCATGGCGGCCAATCGCGTCATCGGTCGCGAGGGAAGACTCCCATGGCATCTGCCCGAGGATCTGAAGTTTTTCAAGGCCACCACACTCGGCCATCCCGTGCTCATGGGCAGGAAGACTTTCGACTCCATTGTCGAACGCCTCGGCAAACCCCTGCCCGGCCGCACGAACATCGTCTTGAGCAAAACGATGCCAGAGCGCGAGGGTGTGCAGGTCATACGGGACATCGCGGATTTGCCATCTTCCATCTCCCATCTCCCATCTCCCATTTACCTCATTGGCGGTGCGCAACTTTACAAGGCTCTGCTGCCGCAGTGTGATGAAGTGCTGCTCACGTTCATTGAACAACCGCAAGAAGGTGATGTCTTCTTCCCCGCGTTCGAAGATGCGTTCGTCTTGGAGAAGGTCATCGCACGAGGCTCTGGACTCGAGTTCCGGCGGTATGTTCGCCCCGTCACGAACCGGGACATCGCACCCTGACTTAGGAATAGGGCGTCAACACCCGCGCGCACCAGAAAAGATATTCCACCAGCGGCGTCTCCAGCGCAGTGTGATCCAGCAGCCACTTGACCGGCGTGTAAAATCCAGTCACCCATCCCGGAACCGGACCCGTGAACCTGCCGGTGCCATACATGGCGAACACCACACCCCAGCTCAGCACATACGACAGAAGAGATCCCACCAGCGTCAGAATCCACTTCTTGACATATAATTTGGCATGCGGGTTCTCATCCATCGACAACACTACACGGCAATCCGGATTGCACAATTCTTACACAAGGATCCAGCCCACAGCCGTTTCGAGATCGCTGGACTTTGGATTCACTGTCAGACTTGGCAAAATTCCCAGCCTGTTCCACGTTCCTTGCATCCCGCATGAAGGAATTCAGACACATCCTTTCCGCCGCCGCAACATGGCGCAGCCTGTCCGCATCCGTTTTGGCCGACGGTCCAAAAGACTGTGTTGCATCTCAGACTACCTCAATAAATAACGCCCGCCAAATCCCAAGCTGCCGGACTGGGCCATAGTAAACCTGAGCGAACCGCCCAATACCGTGATGCCCGGAAAGGTGGTCGAGACCGGATTTTTCGACGAATCCTGCAAGCTCATATTTGTGAATAAGTGATATCTTGTTCACAGAAACTCCCGCCAAAAAACCTATCATTATTGATAAATTCGCGAACATTGGTCTAATTTCTAAAAAAATCCTTGTGTTTTGCCCTCATCTGAGTTATACTTTACTCGCAATCTGCAAAATTTTCTCACTTCGGTGAGTCGATCAAGTGGCGAGCTCCACGGGTCAAACCGTGTGATTCAGGTAATTGGGTAAAGTTGTTGCGGGGGTTGCTCTTCAGGGGGGCAACCCCCGAATTCTTTGCACCAATGGAGCGCGGACACCTTACCCGTGCCGCACTTCATCCAAGCGCGGGCAAGATGACCGCGTCCCCCTCCCCGCTTGCAAAAGCACCCGCGCCGCCCACTGTCGGCGATGATCAAGTTCTCGATCTTCGGCTTTCCGATTCACATCCACTGGTTTTTCTGGCTGAATACCGCCCTGCTCAGTGGATATCTGGACGCCAGTTCGCCCAAGCAGCTTCAAGCATTGCTGATCTGGGTCGTGGCTGTGCTGGTCTCGATCATCATCCATGAACTGGGCCACACTTTCATGATGCGTCACTACGGGGCCCAAGCTCACATCGTCCTCTACGCCCTGGGCGGGCTGGCCATTCCTGATCGAGGGTTTCGTCGCGGACAGGATATCGTCATCAGCCTGGCGGGACCGCTGGTGCAGATCGCGATTGGTTTCGCGGCCAAATTCCTTCTGCAACACAGCACGGGCGATGCGTGGTGGATCCAACTCTTTCTCAGCCAGTTCATTTTCGTGAGTATTTTTTGGGGTGTCTTCAATCTGCTCCCCATCTTTCCGCTCGACGGTGGCCACGTCATGAACAGCTTCCTCGGACCATCCTTCTACAAAATCACCATGTGGACCGGCGCCATCCTGGCCGCAGTGGTGGGTGCCTATTTATTCACCCGCACGCAAAGCATCTTCAACCTCCTCTTATTCGGCATGCTCGCCTGGCAGAACGTCCAGCGGGCCAACGGCGAACAACCACCGCAATTCATGCGACCCGACTGATTTTTCCATGACCATGCCTGCCAGCCTCGACGACCTCTTCACGCTGCTGCGCTTCGCCAGCGTGTCCACCGACTCCAAACACAACGCCGATACCCGCGCCGCCGCTGTCTGGCTGACGGACAAGCTCAAACGCATCGGCCTGGACGCCACGCTGCACGAGACAGCGCGGCATCCGATTGTCATCGCCAAAAACAAACACCGCACGGGCCGTCGCATCGTTCTGCTCTATGGACACTATGATGTGCAGCCAGCGGAGCCTTTCAGCGAATGGCGCACCCCGCCGTTCGAGCCCACCATCGTGGGCGACCGCATCTGGTGCCGCGGCGCGACCGACAACAAGGGCCAGCTCATGGCGCATGTCGCCGGCCTGGAAAAAACCATGCGCGAGCACGGCGATCTGCCCGTGAACCTGATTTGCCTCTTTGAAGGCGAAGAAGAAATCGGCAGCCCAAATCTTAATCCATTTCTCCAAGCGCACCGCCACGATTTGAAATGCGACGTGGTCGCCATTTCCGACACCGGCATGGTCGCACCCGGCATCGGCACTTTTACCTACGGATTGCGGGGCGTCGCCTGCTGCGAAATCATCGCGCGCGGTCCCGCCATTGATCTGCACTCCGGCATCTGGGGCGGCGCCGTCGCCAATCCAGTGACAATGCTGGCGCGCCTCGTGGCCAGTTTTCATGACGCCGATGGCAAAGTGCAGGTCGGCGGATTCTACGACGACGTTCGCCCGCTCGCCGAGTGGGAGCGGGGTGAGTGGCAAAAGCTCGGTGAGACCGAAGCCGAAACCAGACAGATCACCGGTACGCCGGAACTGTTTGGAGAAAAAGGTTTCACCGAACTCGAACGACGATGGTCGCGTCCCACCGCGGAGGTCAACGGCATTAGCGGCGGCTGGCAGGGCGAGGGATCGAAGACCGTCATCGCCAAAGAATCATTCGTGAAATTCAGCTTCCGTCTGGTGCCCGACCAGCATCCCGCAGATATCTTGAGAAAAGTAGAGGCCCATGTGAAGCAGCATCAGCCACCGGGCGTGAGATTTGAAGTGACGCTCGGGCACACTGGTTCTCCCTACTTGATGGATCCGCAGTCGCCGCTGGGCCTCGCCGCACAGAATGCGCTGAAGAAAACTTTTGGTGGCAGCCCTGCATTGATCCGCGAAGGCGGCAGCATCCCCATCGTGCAATCATTCAAGGACGTGCTGGGTGTGGACACCCTGTTGCTCGGACTCGCTCTGCCGGACTGTGCGGCGCACGCGCCCAATGAAAACTTCCCCATGGCAAACTTTGATGCCGGCATCGCCCTGAATCAAAACCTGCTGGGCGAACTGGAAAAATGATTTTCTTGCGGCTCCGCGCGCAACTTAATCCGGCACGAGCGGTTTGAGCAGCTTGTTCCAATCAACATCCAAGGGCAGCAAACCTGCGGATTGAAAGTTGGCGCTTAACTCACAAACCCAAACCGAATCACATGAAACCAAAACTGATCCTCCTCGCTGCAGCCTTCAGCTGTGGCATCGCACTGCTCAATGCCCAGGACGCTCCCAAACCCCCACAAGCTCGCGGCGGCAAAGACCGGCCCGGCGGTCCGGGCGGTGGCGGTGATCCAAAAGCTCGAATCGACGAGATGTTCAAAAAAATGGACACCAACAGCGACGGCAATGTCTCCAAAGATGAATTCCTTGAGTTTTCCAAAAAAGAAGCCGAAGCCCGTTTCAACAAGCTGGACGCCTCGGGCTCTGGTTCTGTCACCAAGGAGCAGCTCACGGATGCCATGCGCCGCATGCATGGAGGTGAAGGCGGTCAGCGCCGCCCCGAAGGCTTCAAAAAGCCCGAAGGCACTGGCGGCGGAACACGCCAACGGCCTGGTGGCGAAAATAACACGCCCGAAGGCAATCCCCCGCCTCCGCCAGCGGAAGGCGGACAAAGAGGCCCGGGAAAACTGGGTGGTGGCGGCATCGGCGAAATCTTCCGCAAACTCCAGGAAAACGGCTCGGTGACGAAAGAAGAATTTTCCAAAATTTCCGAGGAACAGTACAAACGCATGGACACCAATGGTGACGGCAAGATCACCAAGGAAGAGATGGAAGAACAACGGAAGAAAATGCGTGACCTGCGTGGCGGCCAAGATGGCCCCACACCACAACCCGGAGGCAGCAAACCGAAGCGTCCTGACGTAAACTGATCACGTAACAGATCTCAAATAGCCAATAATTCAAGGCGATGCAGCTTCACGGCTGCATCGCATTCTTTGTCCGGACACAACGACTGATTCCATTTTCAAATTTACATCAGATAACAGCTCCAAAAATATTGTTTGTTTCCTCGTTGAGTCTAGAGCGGTTAAAAAAAATCGTACTTAACTATCATTTTACGCGATGTCCAAAGCTTCAGCAAAAGCTGCTGGGTGAAAAGTCGCTCGAGCGGCGCTACGAGCTGCTGATCGCGGCGCTGGAGAAAGCGCGTTGCGAGTGAGTTTTGGAGTGCAGCCCGCAGCGCAAGAATCTTGCTTAGGAGTCTATCGCGTGGAGAGATCGATGCCAAGCAAGGTGAACCCGTGACGGCCAAAAGCGCTTGTCGGCAGGAAGGAAAATCTGCTTTCCCTCAAACTTTCTCAGCAGAAGGCTGTCTGTGCCGCTTTCATCAAAGCGCTCGTGTGCGACTGCGATCGTAAAATCGTCTCTAATGGACCATAGGCCCGCGTCGAAAAGCCAGTGAGCATTCTTGGACAATGCTACTCCGTTCGTGGGGTCGTTGTTTCGACTATCAGCAAACTTGTGAATGTGCGCGCCATCCACAATGGAACCCGAGTTAATTGTAAGAATACGATATCGTGTTAAAGCGCACGTGTAGTTATAGGCGCCCACAACATTGAGTCGAAAACGCTGTTCGCGGCCAGCGCGTGCCGCCGCCTCAAGTTCCAAGTCAGGCAACGCCTCCTGAATAACATTTTGGGACGGCATTTCGATGCCAATGAGGTTTGAAAGCGCGATGCGTTCAGCCGGTCGGAAGTAACGAGAAACAAGAAGTAGTTTGGCTTGTTCCCGGAAGGACTTGTCGTGCAAACAAGCAAGAAAGCTGCTGTTTAGGCGAGCGTGCGTGGCCAGCTTCTTGTCGACAGCTTGCTTTCCGTTCGAGTCGAAAGGCAACCAGAAACCACCGCTTTTTAGATGGTAAAACGGCAAACGAATATCAGGCTTTTGCGTTCGTCGTGCGGCTACGACAGACCAGTAACCGGCAAATCGAAAGGCGAGTTCGCCAGTTAGCAAGAGCGCATCAGATTTCAGCGTTCCATCTTCGATCAGTTCGCAGACGAGTAGAAGTAGGAGTGGCTTGTGCGGCGCAGGATCGCCGCTCGCCTTATCAACCGCGAGTTTCGCAATTTTATTCAGCCAAAGCGTGCGCTGATCTTTCATGCTGAAACTAGGGTTGGAACCCAATACGGCGTTTGGGTGGCGCTGGAGGAGGCGCCAGGAGCGGGACAAGCTTCTGGTAGATGTCGCGCAAGGCGGAATCGTGCAGCAAGAGTGTCTTGTCGACCTCGGCCAGACGCTTGAGGATGGTGGAATTCGTGAGAAGGTGTTCCCGCATTTCCACGAATGCACGGATCACATAAATGCTCATGGCGGTGGCGCGATCACTGGTAAGAATACTGGCGGCCATGAGCGCACCGTGCTCGGTGAAAACACGTGGCAGCTTGGTGCGGCCACCCCGGGCTGGCTTTGATATCACATTTTGTGATATCAAAGCGTCCAGTTCTTCCCGGGTGATGACAAAGGAAAAATCCACCGGGAAACGCCGCGAGTTGCGAGTGATCGCCTGATTGAATGCGGCTGTGGAAGTGCCGTAGATGGTCGCAAAATCGAAGTCGATCACAACGCGCTGATCGCGGATGGTAAGGATGCGAATGGCAGGTGCTTTCGTCATTGAGGTGGGTCGGTTGAGAAAGTGTGTGGACTTGGAGAGCTTCATGGGATGATCAGGGCAATGGCGCGGGTCTGACGGCAGGAGCGCCGAGCCGCCAGCCAGTCGAGATCATCAAGAGTCTCTTCAGGCAGAGGCGACCGCGCACCAAGGAACTGCCGCAGCCTGCGACGGTGCTCGAAGCTCTGCTGGATGGCTTCGTCTTCATTGAAGCGACGGGCGAGTTCTTGAGCGCGGGCGAGCAGATTCATCTGAATGAAGATGACAAGGAAGAGGCGGGAGTGCGAGTGGAATGATGGAGGAATGAATGCCATGGTTCCAGTGAGGTGTTGCGTTCTTGATTTCATCATTCCAATCTTCCATTATTCCGCCGCTCTGCGGCTTTCCCCCATGCACTTTCTCCTGACCAACGACGATGGCATTCACGCGCCGGGCCTGGCGGCGCTGGCGGCTGCGGTACGGATGCTGCCGGATGCACGGGTCACCATTGTGGCACCGGAGGAGGAGCGCTCCATGTGCGGACACCGGGTGACGACGCGGGAGCAGTTGATCGTCGAGCAGCTCGATGACGGGAGATACGGCGTCTCGGGCACGCCGGCGGATTGCGTGCGGGTGGCGTTGTTTGCGCTGGGAGTAAAACCGGATTTCGTCATCAGCGGAGTGAACGCGGGAGGCAACCTTGGACAAGACCTGCCGGTTTCCGGCACGGTGGCGGCGGCGCGGGAGGCGGCGTTTCACGGATTGCCCGCGGTGGCCCTGTCACATTATTTGATCAAAGACCTTCATGTGGACTGGGCGCGAGCTTCAGCCTGGTGTGCGGAAATCTTGATTGAGCTGATGAAGAATTCTTTGGGCGACGGCGAATTCTGGAACGTGAATCTGCCACATCTGCCGCCTGGAGAAATATTACTGCCGGAGAGGGTGCTCAATTTGCCGAGCCGGGCTCCGATAGGCGTAAGCTACTCATGCAAGAGTGACTCGATGGAGCGGATGCTTTTGCAATACAACGCTTCCTATGCAGAACGTCCGGCCCCAGAGGGTTCGGATGTGGCAGTATGTTTCGGCGGCCGCGTTTCCGTTTCGCGTCTCAGCATACTTTAGGAAAACACTGATTAATCGCCAGATTGAGGTAGGGACGGCGCATTGAGTTGCGCCGCCCCTCCCACCGAACCGGACGGGCGGGTCTCCCGCATCCGGCTCTCCAGTCAGTAGTTGGCTGCTATACGCAGACGGATGATTTCAAACTCGCGGGCGGCTTCCAGGTTGAAGAG
>VFKE01000113.1 GCA_009885695.1 Verrucomicrobiota bacterium
AGGCCACGCCTCTCATGCCGCCAAAGAAAACGTAGAGCATGACGACGACGGCGACGATCGCGCCACCGAGCCAGTAGGGCACCCATCCACCGCTCAAGCTATCGAGCGTGTGCCCGCCGCCCATCATGCCGATGACGACATACGGAATCATCATCAACGCCGTGACGGCAAAGATGAGCGTGCCGATGCCATCACATTCCCAGCGATCCCGGAAATACTGCACCTGCGTCATGTAGCCGTGCTTTTTTCCGAGTGCCCACAGCCGCGTGCCGATGAGAAAAATGGTGAGCGGAATGATCAGTCCCGACGACGAAGCCATGAGCCCGTAAACGCCGATGCCGCGCTGATAGGCGAGTCCGGAACTGCCGAGAATGGCGAAGGCCGTCATGTTGGTGCCGAAGACGGTGAGCAGAAAAACCCACGGCCCGAGCGAGCGGCTCGCGAGAAAGAAATCTTCCTTGGAGCCAGTGCTCTTGCGGAAGGCAAACATCCCCACGTAGAGAATGATCGCCAGGTAGATGAAGACGACGATGGCGGGGATCATGGCTTCTTCGTGGGCGGCTGTTGGTCGTCGGGCGCTTCATCTTCGAGATGCGCGGGCCAGGCAAAGCGCACGAGCAGCGCCATGGTGATCGCCGCGAGCACGGAGTAACCGAGGTGATAAGTCAGTCCCGGCGGCAGCAGGCCGAAAAGCAGCGGACCGGCCTTGGTCCAGTTCCACACATCCTGATGGAGCGCGAAGACGATCAGAACCCAGAGCGCGAGAAGCCAGTGTTTCGTTTTCATGACGAGGTGCGTTCAGCCAGAGATTTGCGGAGTGCAGCCAGTTGCCGTTCGATTTTGAGCAGCTCATCCGCCTGGGCGCTGGAGGAATCATGCTTTTGCGCATCCAGCTCCGCGTGCATCTCGGTCATGCTGTTCATGATGACGCCGATGAAAAGATTCAGCATGATCATGGTGCCGAGCAGGATGAAGGTGACGAAGTAGGCGGCAGCAGTGCCCGGCGCTGTTCCTTTCGCGGTTGCAAAGATGTCGCTCCAGTTGTCGAGGGTGATGATCTGAAACAGACTCATGAGAGCGGGAGCGAGACTGCCGAAGTGCTCGGCGTCGTGCTTGCCAAACAAATGCACACCCATGATCGCGTAGATGTAGAACATCACGCCGAGCAGCAGACCGACGTAGCCCATGGAGCTGAAGCTCTTGAGCAGTGCGCCCACCAGCATTTGTAATTTCGGCAGGGCGGACACCAGCCGCAGCAGGCGCAACACCCGCGCCAGCCGCAAGACGGCGGCGAAGGGCCCTCCGATGGGCAGCAGGCAGATGGCCACGATGATGAAATCAAATACGTTCCAGCCATCGCGGAAGTAATCGAGCGGACGGCGTCCATGAGCGACGAGCTTCAGCACGATCTCGCCGATGAAGATGGCGAGCACGGCGGTGTCGAGCAAATGCAGGAGCGGCCCATATTGCGCGAGCAGCGCGGCGCTGGTTTCCACGCCAGCGAGAACACCGGCGAAGATGATCGCCGCGATGATGGTCGCGCGGAATGGCGTCGAATCGACGATGCGTTTTACGAAGGAAGTCATGCGCTTATGGCTGAGGTTTTCATGGCTTGCGGCGTTGGCGTTGCGAGTTCGGCCTGGATCAGGACCTTGTCCACGGAGGTGCGATCCATGTCGATGATCTCGAAGCGCAGCCCCGCGCAGGTGAAGCCATCACCCTCGCGCGGATGACCTGCGAGCTGATCACCCACAAACGCGGCAAGGGTCGTGCCCGCATCGACCATCGACGGCGCGAAGTCGACGCCGAGCAGCACGGCGAGTTTCTCGAGGTCGTATTGGCCATCGACCAGCCATGATCCATCCGTGCGCTGCCGGGCTTCGGGTCGCAGACGATCTTCGAGCGAAGGGATGTCGCCAACGATGGCTTCGAGCACGTCCACGAGCGTAACGAGTCCGACCGCGCTTCCGTCGGCTTCACGCACCACGGCGAGATGCACGCCAGTGCTCTTGAATTCGTTGAGAACATCCAGCACCACCTCATCCGGCGCGACGAAAAGTGGTTTGGTGAGAAGATCAACCACGCGCACCGGCATACCCGCCGCGAGATTGGCATAGACTGACTTTACCGAGACCACACCGACGATATGATCACGATCCTCCCCACAGACCGGATAACTCGAATGGCCGGAGACGACGATTTTGTGCCAGAGCGTTTCTTGCGTATCAGCGAGGCTCGCAAAGACGAGCTTGGGCCGTGGTGTCATAATTTCCCGAATGGGCCGACGGTCAAAGGAGAGCACGGACTCGACCATGCGCGGCTCTTCCTTGTGAAAGACGCCGCTCTCCCGGCCTTCGAGCAATAGCAAACGTACTTCATCTTCCGAAACGGCATCGGTCTTGCCGGGCTTGATCCGCAGCAGGCGGAGCAGCACGTCAGTCGCGGCGCTGAGCACATGGACGACCGGCTGGGCGAGGCGGCTGAGCCACTCGATGGGTCGCGCAAGAAGGCTGGCGATTTTCTCCGGGGCAGCGAGCGCGATGCGCTTCGGCGCGAGTTCGCCAATGATGACTGAGAGAAACCCCAGCGCAACAACGACAAGCCCCACGCTCACTGCATCGGCATACGGCGCAAAGCCAGGGAGCGGCTTCAATCGCGCGGCCAGCTCGGAAGCGAGCGTCGCGCCGCTGAACGCCCCTGCGAACAGACCCATCAGCGAAATGCCGATTTGCACCGTGGGCAGGAAGTGATTCGGAGCCTGCGCCAGACGAAGCGCAGCCGCCGCACCCGCGTGGCCGGCTTCCGCCATCTGCTTGAGCCGCAACTTCCGCGATGACACGACGGCCATCTCACTCATCGCGAAGACTCCATTCGCGATGAACAACGCAAGCACGATGAGAATCTCGACGAGGATGATGTTCATCAGGGGTGTTCAGGAGTTGTCCCCGGGGCATGGCCGATGCGCAGCAAGGCTTTCTTGGGGCGCAGCAGCGACACGATGATCGAGGTGGCAAGCACAGCGACGATCACACCGAGCGAGAGGAGCGTGTCGATCTTGTAAGGCGTGTGCCCGAGCAGCATCTTCACGCCGACGAAGGCGAGCACGACACCGAGGCCGATCTTGAGATAATGGAATTTATCCATCACTCCCGCGAGGGCGAAGTAGAGCGAGCGCAGGCCGAGGATGGCGAAGACGTTCGAGGTATAGACGATGAAGGGATCCTTGGTGACGGCGAAGATCGCCGGAATGGAATCGACCGCGAAGATGAGGTCGGAGAACTCGACGAGCAGCAGCACGACGAAAAGCGGCGTGGCGTGGCGGACGCCGTTTTCCCGCACGAAGAACTTGTCGCCGCGATAGTCGTTCGTCACCGGCATGAGCTTTTTGAACCAGCGCACCAGCGGGTTGCGCTCGGGATGGATTTCCTCCTCGCGCTTCACGATCATCTTGATGCCAGTCAGGATGAGGAACGCGCCGAAGATATAAATGATCCAGGTGAAGCGTTCGATCAGCGCCGCGCCGAGGAAGATCATGACCGCACGCATGATCAGCGCGCCGAGAATGCCCCAGAAGAGCACCTTGTGCTGATAAAGCGCCGGCACCGCGAAGTAGGAAAAGAGCAGCGCGAAGACGAAGACGTTATCCACGCTGAGCGACTTCTCGATGACGTAGCCGGTGAAGAACTCGAGCCCCTTCTGCGACCCCATGTAGTGCCAGACACCGAGGTTGAAGAGCAGCGCAAGCGTGACCCAGACGACGGTCCATGCCATCGATTCCTTGAAACTCACGACATGCGCCTTCCGATGGAAGACGCCAAGGTCGAGCGCGAGCATGAAGAGAACGAAGACGTTGAAGCCGACCCAGAGCCAGGGGTTGTCAGTCATGAGTTACGATGGGTGAGATGCAATCTGTGCACGTTAAAACAGCGAACACGGAGATGGTGAGATTATCAGGGTTGCGGAGGTGTCACATCTGGAGCGTGGGCGATATGCATCTCTGCTTTCTTGGGTCGCAGCAGCGACACGACAATCGAGGCGGCAAGCACGAACACGATCACGCCGAGCGAGACCAGCGTGTCAATCTTGTAAGCCGTGTGGCCGAGCAGCATCTTCACGCCGACAAAGGTCAGCACGACACCGAGACCAATCTTGAGGTAATGGAATTTATCCATCACTCCCGCGAGTGCGAAGTAGAGCGAGCGCAGGCCGAGGATGGCGAAGACATTCGAAGTATAAACGATGAAGGGATCCTTGGTGACCGCGAAGATCGCCGGGATGGAATCGACTGCGAAGATCACGTCGGAGATTTCCACCAGCAGGAGCACGACGAAGAGCGGTGTCGCCATGCGGATGCCATTTTCCCGGACGAAGAACTTGTCGCCGCGATAGCCGATGGTCACCGGCATGAACTTCTTGAACCAGCGCACCACCGGGTTGCGCTCGGGATGAATCTCCTCCTCGCGCTTCACGATCATCTTGATGCCGGTAATGATCAGAAACGCGCCGAAGAAATAAATGATCCAGGCGAACTTCGTGATGAGCACCGTGCCGGCCACGATCATGATGGCCCGCAGGACGAGCGCGCCGAGGATGCCCCAAAAGAGCACCCGGTGCTGGTAGATCGGCGGCACCGCGAAATAAGAGAAGAGCATCGCGAAGACGAAGATGTTATCCACGCTGAGCGAGTATTCGATGACGTAACCGGTGGTGAATTCCAGAGCCTTCTGCGCCCCGGCGTAATACCACACGCCCATGTTGAAAAGCATGGCCAGAGTGACCCACGCGATTGTCCAGGCGATGGCTTCGCGGAACTGAACGACGTGCGCCTTCCGATGGAAGACGCCGAGGTCGAGCGCGAGCATGAGGAGAATGAAGACGTTGAAGCCGATCCAGAGCCAGGGGTTGTCAATCATGAGGGGAGTTTGGTTTGCGGTGGCGGCTTTGTTTGGCCGGCATCCATGAATGTTGCACTGTAGTGACCTGTTCCGTCAGTGCAATCCGGTGCACCAACGGAACCGGGCCAGGCTGGGACCATGATTCTTCCATGTTTATTGGGAAACGCGAAGCACGGGCGTGCGGTTCTTTTGCCGCTTCTGCCGCCTGGTGGCACGATTCCCGATCTTCCCACGCAAGCTTGCCATCAGTTTGTAAAAGGCGGCTCGAAGCGTGTGATCACATCCTTCCGCGAAGACATCGGGTCCAGGTGTGACCAGATGTGCTTTCACCTGGAAGGCGGGGCTGGCTTCGTGTTCGTGGGCCAGGGAGATGGTGGCCTCGTCGATCTTGAGCCCAGGTTGCAGCGAGATGATTTGCTCTTCCACCCACGAGTCCAAATCGGTTGTGGAACGCACATTCTTGTGTTGCAGAGTCAGTTTCATTTTTAGGTTTTGGTTTGTTTGGGTTGCGGTTTCTTGACTACTCACGCGAGCGACCCCCCGTGAGGAATGGCAGCAGATGCCAGAGAAAATATCCGAGCGAGGTGATGAAGGCGGCGACATACGTCCAGGCAGCGGCATCGAGCACTTTCTTCACGCCATCGGCTTCTTCGCCAGGCGCGATGAATCCAGTCTCGGCCAGCACATACTTGGCGCGGCGTGAGGCATCAAACTCGACGGGAAGCGTGATGAGGTTGAACAGCATGATGACACCCCATGCGACCGCCATGAAGAGAGCGCCCGTCACTGGCTGGATGATTCCGGTGAACATGCCGATCAGGGGCAGCCACATCACAACTTGGTTCGCGTAGGTGGTCACACCCACGGCTGCCATGCGCCAGTGGAGTGGCGCATAGGACTGCGCGTGCTGGATGGCGTGACCGCATTCGTGCGCCGCCACACCGAGCGCGGCGGGAGTTCGCCCGAAGTAATTGGCCTCGGAGAGCACCAGTCGCTTGTGCGTCGGATCGTAGTGGTCGCCGAGTATCTCGTCGTGATGCGTGATTTCCACGTCGTTGATGCCGGCCATTTGCAGAATGCGTCCGGCGGCCTCGCCGCCCGTCAAGCCGGAACTAACCGTGCCTTGATTGTAGCGATTGTAGATCGATTTGACTCTGGCTGCTGCCCAGAGGGAAAGAGCCATCGTCGAGATGAAGAGTATCCAGAATGTCATGGTGGTATTGTTTGTGCTGGTTTATTTGTCTCAGCGTCGCTGACAGTTTCACCTCACCCGAGGTGCCGGTGCAGCGCCGCTTTTGACGAAGTGATGGTGCGCGCACTCGCGCGGAACGACGAGTATGCAGTTCCGATTGAACCCATAGGTTTTCCCGAATATTCTGTCTCCCTATGGACTGGCTCAACTTTCACCACCTGCGCTACTTCTGGGCGACCGCGAAGGAAGGCAGCCTCGCGCGCGCGGCGGCCAGGCTCCACGTCTCCCAGCCTTCGATCTCCGAGCAGATCCACGAGCTTGAGCAGTCACTCGGCGAGAAATTGTTCCGCCGCAAAGGGCGGAACAATGTGCTGACCGACGCCGGACAGATCGTCTTCGGCTACGCGGAACAGATTTTTGCACTCAGCCGTGAGATGACCAACGCCGTGAAGCAGGGGCCGGCGGCGAAGATGCAACGCCTCTACGTCGGCGTGACGGATTCGCTGCCCAAGCTGGTCACCAATGAAATCCTTAAGCCCGTTTTCTCGATGTCGCAGACGGTTCACGTCATCTGCCGCGAGGGCAAAATGGAGGATTTGCTCGCGCAGCTGGCGGCGCACCGGCTTGATATCGTTCTTTCCGATGAACCCGCATCCAGCAGCACGAACTTCAAGACCTTCAATCATTTGCTTGGTGAAACCGGCACCGCAATTTGCGCTGAGAAAAAACTCGGAGCCAAGTTGAAACGAGGCTTCCCAAGTTCACTCAACGGAGCACCCGCACTGCTTCCCGCTGAAAACTCGACACTGCGCCGTGCGCTCAACACATGGTTCCGCGAGCAACACGTCGAACCGCGTATCGTGGCCGAGTTTGAGGATCTTGCGCTCATGAAAATCATGGCAGCGGAGGGACTCGGATTCATTGCAATTCCCGCGGTGGCAATGAGCGATGCCGTGGCGCAATATAATTACGTTATGATCGGCAGAGCGGAGAAATGCCGCATTCAGTTTCATGCCATCACCGCCGAGAGACGCATCGAACATCCCGCCGTGCGGCTGATCACGAGCAAGGCTCGTGTTATGCTCAGCGAGTGAACAACCACCATGGGACTCAGATCGATCGGTTCGTGCCCCACCAACCCCCCGCAGTTGAGTATGCCAGTCTGAGCGTGCTGTCGTGCTAAAGAGGCCGACCGCGTAATGCGCGGTACACAACTATCTCGCGCTGCGCAAACATCGTGTGCCGCCGGAAATGCATATTTACCAGCGCGGCTCCCATGGTGTCGGCTTTAAGCAGAACGATCCTATCCTCGGCACTTGGCGGTTTTATCTGGCGGACCGGTGCGCGTCGGTGGATTTCTTGGCAGCAACAAGTAAAGCACAGTCAAGGCACGCCACCTTAAATCTTAGAGTATTATTAAAAAGACGTAGCCGCATCTCGTAAGAGTGCGGGAAGAAGCCACGGCGGCCAACGAATCATGCCTACTTTCCACGTTTTCGCTTCACGGCTGCGGGAGAGCTTCCATTTTTCCCGCGTTTTTACGAACGCGGCTACGAAATTATTTATACCGCCTTGGAGCATTATTAAAAAGACGTAGCCGCATCTCGTAAGAGTGCGGGAAGAATCCACGGCAGCCAACGAATCATGCCTACTTTCCACGTTTTCGCTTCACGGCTGCGGGAGAGCTTCCATTTTTCCCGCGTTCTTACGAACGCGGCTACGAAATTATTTATACCGCCCTGGAGCATCCTTTCGCCGCTTTTTCCCGTCATGCGGGCATGAGTCTCCTTCACGATATGCAGCGGCTTTCTTCGGTGCCGCGCGAATCGATGGCTGAGAATTGGATGGAAGTGCTCGGGTGTTGATCATTTGAATGCAGGTGCTGCGTCTCGCTTCACTCATTGTGCGGGCGGCGCTCGCTCGTGATGGTGCATGGCTCGCAGGAACGTCTTCGCCTGACGACAGGCGCTGCAGCACACGGCGGGCTTGTCCAGTGGCAGCAGCTTGATGTCTCGAGCGCACAGCCGCTTGCGCAGTCGCTCGCAGCGATCTTTGGCCGCGGTGATCAAATGCCCGAAGTGCCGCACACGCTGGAACCCGCGTGGTAAGACGTGCTGCAAAAACAATCGCAGGAATTGATTCGGTCGCCTCCTCTGGCTCCTCTCACCCCTGCGTGGCTGCTCCTTCGTCGCAGTCTGTCCCGGCCCTGCCGTCGCGCCTCGACTCCATGTCCTTCACGGTGGTGATGCGCGTCTGGCCGCTATCGCGGTGCGTCCAGCGATTGCTCACGCTGTGTTCGTTGATGGCGATGATGCGCGCGGCATCCAGCGCGGTCTTTTGCACATAGCGCGCCACATACTCCATGGCCATGGCGCCACTGCCGACGGGGCGGGGTTCCCCGAAGGGACTCGCGGACTACTTTCACACTGCTAAATCAGAGCGTGCATTCCGCCAGATCGATCAGTAGCAACGCGCTCAGTTGTTCAGCGCCTGAGTCGGCTTGCGCTTGGAGCGCAGCACCACACCAGGACCTCCCGATTTAGGCGCAGAATAAATCACCGTGGAACCATCTGGAAGCTGCCGGTGCTGCAAACTGATGGTGGGCGGCTGCCCCGTTCTTGTCTTCAATGAATTGTTATCCGCCAGCCTCACCGGGATAGATGACGAACGCCCGCCGTCAGGATTCAGCAGCAGAGGTGGCCGCCGCGCCGGAGGCGTCGTGCCCGGCTCAGGACCAGGCGACACGGCATCTGGCAACGATGCTTGCGTGATATACACGCGCGAACCAATGGGCACCGCGTTGAACAAATTCACCACATCACGCGATTTCATCCGGATGCACCCGTAACTCACCGGTTGCCCGATCTCCGCTTCATCCGCCGTTCCGTGAATGTAGATGGCTCGCTTGTAAGCGTTCTTGTTCTGCGATTCCAGTCCGCGCAGCCACATGATGCGCGACACGATCGGATCGCGCCCCGGCGTGCCCGGCTTGATCACCTCCCCTGTCTGGCGGCGGTTCTTGAAAACCGCGCCAAGCCGTGCGCCCTTGCCAATTTTCGCCACCACTTCATGCATGCCAATGGGCGTGCCGTAGGTGCCTGGTTTGTCGTTAATGCCATACTTCGAAGTCGAGACTGGATATTTCTGCCCCTGCCTGCCACTGGAATCGTAAACTGCCAGCTTCTGCTCTTTCACGCTCACGACCACTTGCGCCCCGGCAGGCTGGTTTGACGAGCACTGGCAAAGGCTGAGAACAAACGCGCCCATTCCGGCCGCGGAGATGACCCGGAGAGCGGTGCGGTTGGAATAAATATAGATTTTCACAATGACTGAAAGAACGGCTTATAGATTTAACAAGAGTTAAGCTTTCGCAAGTTCGCTTTATTTAAAGTTTGCCACCGGTCGGACATGCCCGTGCCCCCCGCCACTTCCGACGACGGCTTGCCGGTTCCTCGAGAGCATTGAGATTCGTATTTCCCAGTTGCAAAGCACCCGCCCGCATGAAACCGTCGCGAGATTCCAATTCTCCAATCATCAATCTCCTAAGCATCATGGCCAGACCCGTCACCCTCTTCTCCGGCCAGTGGGCAGATCTGCCCCTGGAAATTTTCTTGAAAAAAGCCAAGTCCTTCGGCTACGACGGCGTGGAACTCGCCTGCTGGGGCGACCACTTTGAAGTCGCCAAGGCGGACCAAAAGTATTGCGACTCCAAACGCGCGCTCCTCAAGAAGCACGGTCTGCAGTGCCACGCCATCAGCGCCCACCTCGTCGGCCAGGCCGTGTGCGACAACATCGACGCGCGTCACAAGCAAATCCTCCCCGATTACATTTACGGTGACGGCGACCCCGAAGGCGTGCGCAAACGTGCAGCGGAGGAACTGAAGAAGACCGCACAGGCCGCGAAACGTTTCGGCGTCAGCGTGGTCAACGGTTTCACCGGCTCCTCCATCTGGCATCTCGTTTACAGCTTTCCGCCGAATTTGCCGGGCCAGATTGAAAACGGCTACAAAGACTTCGGTAAACGATTCAAGCCCATTCTCGACGAGTTCAAGAAGCAGGGCGTCAAGTTCGCGCTGGAAGTGCATCCCACAGAAATCGCGTTCGACATCGCCAGCGCCGAGCGGGCGCTGAAAGCAGTCAAGAACCATCCCGCATTCGGCTTCAACTATGATCCATCGCATTTCGGCTACCAGGGCGTGGACTATGAGGGCTTCATCCGGAAGTTTCACGACCGCATTTTTCACGTTCACATGAAGGACGCGGCATGGAACCTGGCAGGTGAAGCGGGCGTCTTTGGTGGACATGTGAATTTCCACCAGCCAAACCGTTATTGGGATTTCAAATCCATGGGCCGCGGCCACATCAACTTCGAGAAAATCATCCGGGCATTGAATGACATCAACTACGGTGGTCCGCTCAGCGTGGAGTGGGAGGACGGCGGCATGGACCGCGAGCATGGCGCGACGGAAAGCTGCGCATTCGTGAGAAAACTGGACTTCCCCTCGAGCAAGATCATTTTTGACGCACAGTTCGCCGAAAAATAGCCCGGTATTTTTCTTGGCATTAGAGCATTATAAAGGCTTCGTGGCCGCCTCTCGTAAGAGTGCGGGACATAATCGTCTGGCTGCTAAACTTCCAATCTTCCCGCGTTTTGACGAACGCGGCTACGTCTTTAAATATGCTGCTACAGGCCTGATTCACAAAGGGCGCACCCGTCGAGTGCGCCCCTTGTATTTCAAAAAACCGGTTGCTTCACCCGTTGATTCTAGCGTATCGAACCCGCCCGCCATTACCCAGCAAAAACTATGAACGAACGTCGCGTTGTCATCACCGGCATTGGAATTGTCTCCCCAATTGGACTCAACAAGGACGACTTCTGGAAAAACATCCTGGCCGGTAACAGTGGCATCAAGAACATCACGTCGTTCGACACCACGGAATACGCCACGCATTTCGGCGGTGAAGTTACCGGCTACGATCCAAAGCTATACTTTAAAGATTTCAAGGACGCGCGCCGCGCCGACCGCTTCACCCAGCTCGGCATGGGGGCGGCAAAGATGGCCGTGACTGACAGCGGTGTGGACGCCGGCAATCTCAACCCCGAGCGCATCGGAGTCATGGTCGGCAGCGGCATCGGCGGCCTCATGACGCTGGAGAACAATCATACTCTTCTGATGACGAAGCATCCCAGCCGCGTCTCGCCCTTCACCATTCCAATGATGATCAGCAACATCCTCAGCGGAATGGTCTCCATGGAGTACGGATTCCTCGGACCGAACATGTGCATCGTGACTGCGTGCGCCACGTCGAACCACAACATCGGCGAAGCCTGGCGCATCATCAAATTCGGCGATGCCGACGCCATCATCGCTGGCGGGGCCGAGGCCAGCATCGCACCCATGGGACTGGCCGGCTTCGGCAACATGCGGGCGCTCAGCACCCGGAACGACGCCCCGGAAAAAGCCAGCCGTCCCTTCGACAAGGACCGCGACGGATTCGTCATGAGCGAAGGCGGCGGGGCCGTTGTCCTCGAAGAATACGAGCATGCAAAAAAACGTGGCGCGCACATTTATTGCGAACTTGCTGGCTACGGAATTTCCTCGGACGCCTATCATCTCAGTGCGCCACTGCCGGATGGAGCGGGCGCATCGCGCTGCATGGACATGGCCCTGCGCCACGCAAAAATGAACCCGGCTGAAGTGCAATACATCAACGCCCACGGCACCAGCACTCCGGTCGGCGACATGTGCGAGGTGAAAGCCATCAAGCGCAGCTTCGGCAGTCACGCCACGGATGGACTACTCGTCAGCTCCACCAAATCCATGACCGGTCACCTGCTCGGTGGCGCGGGCGGCGTGGAGCTCGCCGCATGCATCCTCGCCCTGCGTGATCAGGTGGCGCCACCCACCATCAACCTGGAAAACCAGGATGCAGAATGCGACCTCGACTGCGTGGCCAACGTCGCGCGCCCCACGAAGATCACAGCGGCGCTGAGCAACTCCTTCGGATTCGGAGGGCATAATGCCGCGCTGCTTGTGCGAAAAATCTGATCCTGAATTTTTGGCACCAGCCAGCTAGGGAAGCGCTGATTAATCGCAAGTAGAAGCGACGCCTTCGTCACTGATCCCGGTTACGCAAGCTACGAGGGCGTCGCTTCTACTCTTTGTTCAGCGTTTCCCTCGCAGCCTGTTTAAAAATAACTCGGCCATTCTGCCTGAGTGTGCGACAGGGTTCGCTTCGAGGCTGCGCACCAGCCAGTCGTTTTTCCTACGCATCAGACCAGAGGCCTGATCGCAACCACTTTGGTGCGCAGCCGCGAAGCGAACCCCGTGTTACCTCGTTTTTCAACAGGCTGCCAGAGCATTTTTAAAAAGACGGTAGCCGCATCTCGTAAGAGTGCGGGAAGAAGCCACGGCAACCAACGAATCATGCCTAGCCCCGCGTTCTCACGAACGCGGCTACGGGTGCTGCGAGGATCTGCGGGAAGAGCTTCCATTTTCCCCGCGTTCTCACGAACGCGGCTACGAAATTATTTAAACCGCTCTAAAGAATCGTCGTTTCCATGGCCAGAAACCGATGGTGCGCACTGTAGGGTTCGAACCTACGGCCCCTGCCGTGTGAAGGCAATGCTCTACCACTGAGCTAAGCGCGCTTGAAATACCGACTTGAATGAATAGTGCGGTGAACGTCCCTTTGCCAGCGCTATTTTGCGACGACTGCGGACCAAGAAAAGGCCGGCGGCGGGTCTTGCCCGCGCCGGCCATGGTTGCATCCGGAGATGCGGTCAGGCTACTTGTTGCACTTCTCGCAGACCTTGCCATCAGCCACGGCCTTGACGCAGCAGGGATGGGCGCACTTTTCACCCTTCTTGGCGGCTTTGTCACAGCAGGAACCTTCTTTGACTTTCGTGTCCTCGCCAAAGGCGGAGACAAAACTCATCAGTGAGAGGACGGCGAATACGCTGAGCAGTTTTTTCATATTGATTTGTTCTTTCGTTGTTTGTTTCGGGTTGGCTTCCACTAATCAAATCCACACCATCCGGTCGAACCGTGCGGGCTTCATTGATGCAGGAATTGAATGAATGATAGCAAAGAATCGAGTGCTGTGTCCACACACGAATGTCTAAATAAATCTGCCGCATCTTGCATCCGCCATGTTTCGGTAATCCTTGCGGGCGCTGACTGCCAGACAAAAGCAGGGGCAACCCGCTATTTTTGCTTCAGCAAGTCGCGAATCTCCGTGAGCAATTGCACATCCGCTGGCACTGGCGGCGGCGGGGCAGCCGCTTCCTTTTTCTTGGCCATGGCCAGCAGCGCGGCCACGGGCTTCAAGATCAGGAAAAAGATGATGGACGCCATGATGAGAAAATTCAGAACGGCATTGATCACCAGTCCAATGTCAAAATGCCAGAGATGAAGGCTGACTTCCGGCTTCCCGCCAAGGGCTCCGAGCAGAGGAGTGACGATGCCGTCGGTGAAGGCCTTCACGATTCCGCCAAAAGCGGCGCCAATCATGACGCCGACCGCGAGATCGACAACGTTACCTTTGAGGATGAATTTCTTGAATTCTTCAATAAGAGATTTCATGGATTTGATGGGGTGTGCCGAAGTGATGGTTCAGTTTGCAATTTAGATGGGAGGATTGCAACATGTCTGCTCGCCATTGTCAATCGCGCTGGATTGGTTTCGACCGTACTCTGACGCATTCTGGAAAGCAGGTCCTGCGCCAGTTCCACCCGAAGCCGGTGAAACCCACTATCAACCTGGTCCCCGCAAGTCTCGCGCTGGCAGATGCGGAAGACCGATTGCGACGGCGTGAACCACGCCAGGCGGCCCACGTTTTCATCAACCATCGAGGATGGGCCGCGACCCACGATATGACTGACACCCACGTAACAACCGAGTTCCACTGAACGCGCCGAAGCACAACGACCGACCCGCTCCAGCCCGAGAACCGTCTCCGTCGCACTCGGCACCAGAATGCAGTCCACTCCCCTGCCCCGCAGTTCAACCGCGAGTTCCGGCACCTCGATGTCAAAACAGATGAGCACGGCAAAAGTGACTCCTCTGAATTGCCAGAGCTGAACGGCCTCACCAGCGGTCAGCATCTTTTCCCACGGTGTAAGAAAAAGCTTGTCCTGATGAAGTTCACGACCCTCACAAATAATTGGCGCCCGGTTGCGCATGGTTTGATCTCCTGCAAATGCCCAAGGCACCGTGCCCAGCACGACGGCCTTGCCGGATCGAGACAATTGCGCTGATATCCCAGACCACAATCTGTCCCAAAACAAATCCGCCACACCGCGCAGTTCGTCCTTTTTATCCACAAACTTCGCCAGCCCCATCCAGGCATATTCCGGGAAGACCACAACATCCGCGCCGTCATCCCAACTTTGCACGACACGCGATGTCATTTCCTCAGCATAGGCTTCCGGAGAAGTCGCAGAGACCCCCGCATCAAATGTCCAGAGATCGATGGTTAGTGGTTCCATGATTTTGTCCAGAATGTTAGTCTCTTGGGCGACTCGCTCTCTTCACCGATTTCCTTCCAGGCGAAGGTCGCCTTCAGCTCTGGTCGCCTGGCATAGCCCTGGGAAATCCAGAATTCATCAAGTGGGCGATAGCCTGCGGGCCGCAGCGGATGATCCCGCGTCCGGTCCACCGCGCAGAACGCGGTCCACTTAAAACCGAGACGCTGAGCGTGCGACTCGCGGCGCTTGAAAAACTCCTTGCCGATGCCGCGCCCACGCAAGGGCGGCAGCAAGATCGATTCACCGAAATAACACACATCATTCACATCCCAGCCGGCCTTGATGAAAGCCTCTTGATACTCCGGCCCTTCATCGGACAGGGGAATGCAGGTCGTCGCGCCCACGACTTCATTGCTGCCATCCGTCACCAGCACCACGAGGCTGCGAGACGACTTCATGTAAGTCTTCAAATACTCACGCTCATACTCCAGGGAACCATCGTAAAGATAGGGAAACTCGCGAAACACGGTGATGCGGAGTCGTCCCAAACCATCGAGCCACGGCTCCAGCGCTGCGCGACTGAGTTCGTGAAAGGACCATCCCGCTTTCATGATCCAATTGGCTGGAGCGGATTGAACCAGCGCAGACCGGGGAACTTCGCAAAGTCATCATCCGTCGAAGCGATCCTGCACCGATGCTCCTCCGACAGGGTTGCCAGATATGCATCGCTTACTAGATTGCCGCTGGCCCGCGCCCCGCGCAACATTCGGGCAAATTCCGCACTGTGGCGCAACGTCGGTCCTATTACATTCACAACAGGCAGCGCCAGCCATTCATCCATGTGCGAGATCGCTTCATCCAGTGTCAGCGGATCGGTCATCACGCGAGGATTGGTAGATATGCGGATAAAACCTCCCAGCACCGCCCACGGCAAAGCCACAGGCTCCGTGCCGGCTAGCGCAGCGTCAAGCCATGCGCGCGCCGCAGCATGGTGCGGAGAGTCCGCGAACACCGCATAAACCAACAGGTTCACATCAACCAAGATCATGTCACTCGTGCGTTAAAAATCCTCCGCCAACTGTCCCAGCCTGTCAGGGTCAATGCCGGGACGCACACGGCCGGGATGCGTTCTTGTTCGATAGGGCTGGCCCGGCGCGGCCTTCATTTCAAGCCGTGCAGTGAGAAAGCGAATCAACGCCTCCTGCTCTGCCGGCGGCAGCACCTCCACAGCGTTTTCGATTTCTTGCAATGTGCTCATGGAACAATAGAATAGACCACTCAAAAGGTTTGAAAAGCAGCAACTTGTTATAGGCAGCAATATCCAGCCGATCTTCAAATCACCTGCCTTGCAACATCGCGCCACCTCTCATGCCATTCCGCATAGACTTTCGGTGAGATTTCGCTGGGCTTGATCTCGCTGCGGCCGCCCCAGAAGACGTTCGTATAGAGGACGGGGATGCCCACGCTTTCGAGATGCTTGTCGATCGCGGCCTTGTGAATCAGAACGCGTTCTTTGTCCGTGCCGTGGACGACGCCCATGATATTCGCATTGGCAAAACGTGGCCCGCCTTCGCGCCAGTAGGCATGAGTCATGATGTGATGCCGGCCAACTTCCGATCCGGCACGGGCCTGCATGCCCTCGGGCACGCGCCAGTGGAAGAGCGCGTTGAAACGCGTGACGCGAACTCCAGACTGCGAAGGTTTAACATGCTCGAGAAAGGTGGAGAATCGCCCGAGAATACCTTTCTTTTCGAAACCTTGCGCGACTTCGCAAAAGCGCTCGATGCTCACGCCCGCCTCCTTGGCGCGGGCATCCCATATCTCCGGCACGATCTCATCCGGCAGAAAATCGCGCTTCATCGCGATCAACACTTCCCACTCTTCACCGCTGAGATCGACCAGATCAGGCGTGATCATTTCCGCAGGAACATCAGCCTTGTCGCCGGGCTCCATCGTCTTGCGGCGCACATGGCCGACTCCGAGCGCAAAAATCCCCTTCGGCTGCATGACAACGTATTCCTCCGCACCGAGAAGCCGTTTCAAAGCATCGCAGTGCTCTGCAATCTCCTTGCCGCGAGGGACCTTTACTGTCGTCCAAAGCCTGTAGTCCGAGCCACTGACCTCGCGGTCGGTGCTGCGCAACACGACGTGACCGCTGAAGGGGTCTTCCTTGACCATGAAATCAAAGGCAGTATCGAGTTTCTCCGAGGCCATTTTCCACGCCACGAGACCGCCATCCGCGAGTTTGTTGGCGATGAATGTCTGCCGCACGCGGCGCACAACACCGGCGCGGAGCATCGCTTTGACATGTTTGAGAACCGTCTCCAGCGGGAGTCCGCTTTGTTCCGCCACAAATTGAAAGGGATGACGATGGAACCCCCGGATCTGGTCTTCGGCGACAGCGAGGATGCCGGCGTTCACCGGGTCGGTGTGTTCAGTGGGAGTCGTGGCGATGGCGGTCATGAGTTGGACAGGATTAACAAGATTTTTTAGGATTAACAAGATCGATTCAATGGATTTACTCTCTCAGAATTCTCATGTGAATCTTCCGAAATCCTGTCAATCCTGTCTCGAAATTTGTTCGGTCAAAGCAACTGATCCAAAAACTCATCAGCGACAAACGGTTTGAAGTCTTCAATCCCCTCGCCCGTGCCGACGAAGCGCGTAGGCACTCCGGTCTCCTGCTGGATGGCGACGACGATGCCGCCCTTGCCGCTGCCATCGAGTTTGGTAACAATCAGGCCAGTGAGCGGGACCGCTTTGTGAAATTCACGAGCTTGCTGCAACGCATTGCTGCCGGTGGTGGCGTCGACAACCAGAAAAACCTCATGCGGTGCGGTGGGATCAGTCTTGCCGACCACGCGCTGCACCTTGCGCAACTCCTCCATAAGATTGTGCCGCGTGTGAAGCCGACCGGCGGTGTCGCACAAGAGAAAGTCCGCGTTCTTCTTCACCGCGATTTGATAGGCATCAAAGCACACTGCGCCAGGATCAGCGTTGGGGTCACCCTTGACCAGAGGGACATCCACGCGCTTCGACCAGATTTCCAACTGCTCAACCGCCGCCGCACGAAACGTGTCCGCCGCGGCAAGGACGAGGCTGTGACCCTGTTTCTTGAGATAGCCGGCAAGCTTGGCCGTGCTGGTGGTTTTGCCAGTGCCGTTCACGCCAACCACCAGAATCACCTTCGGACGGTCGTCGAAAGGCGTCAATGGACCCGGGTCTGCCGGGAGAATTTTTCTGATGTGCGCCTTGGTGGACTCGACAATGTCCGTGCCGTGCAGCGTCTTTTGTTTAGCGCGTAAATCCTCAACGATCTGCATGGCCAGCTTCGCGCCCAAGTCGCCCGCGATGAGTTGATGCTCCAAGTCATCCCAGTCAATGTCGGGATTGGTGAAGCGCTGGACAAGTTTTTTGAAGAAGCCGGCCACGGTCAGGAAGTTGGCTGAGAAGTTCCGGTGGCGATGCGCTTGCGCACAATCCTGGCGATGCGGTCAAGCACGCCATTGACGAATCGCGCGGATTCCTCTGTGGCGAATCGGTTGGCGATCTCGATCGCCTCGTTGATCACCACTGCATGCGGCACATCGGGCTTATGGAGCAGTTCATAAGTGCCGAGCCGGAGGATGTTGCGATCCACGCTGTTGAGACGGTCGAATGAATAGTTCTGCACCGAAGCGGTGATGGTTTCGTCGATCTCGGGGAGGTTCGCCATAATCCCTTGGACCATCTCTTCCGCCTGCTGGCGTAACTTCGGCATGGCACTGTGGAGTTGCCAGAATGCCTCGCGATCCTCGTCGCGCAGTTCACCATGAAGATCGTGAGCGAAGAGCAGTTGCATGGCTGCCTCCCGGATTTCGCGTCGCTTGATCATTGTCAGGAAGTGTGCGGGAATGGAAAAGTTAGCCGGAGTTTATTGAACAACTCGATCATGTTCACCGCCACTTGTGCAGCCTCGCTGCCGCGGTTGATCTGTTCGCCGAGGCAGCGCTCCTGAGCCTGTTCCTCGCTGTCGAGCAGCAGTACCTCATGAATCACGGGCACCACATGAGCAACCGCCATGCGCATAAGGGCGTCGGTGACTGAGGCTCCGACGAGGTCGCCGTGTTCCGTCTCGCCGCGCAGGATGACCCCGAGCGCGATGAGGGCGTCTGGCTGGGTGCTGCGCAGGACAAATTCCGCGCAAACTGGAATTTCGAAAGCGCCGGGCACCCGGTAGATCATAATCTGAGCTTGCGGCATTAGCCCCTTGATTTCCTCGCGCGCGGATTCCAGCAGCGCGTTCACATACGTCTCGTTGTAGAGACTGGCGACGATCGCGATGGTCGCACGTGTGGTTGAAACACGTGGCGTTCTGGGTGCGGCGGTGGACATGGGGCGGGAGACTTAGCGGCGATCAGGCGACAAATCAACCACAGGGAAGACTCGATCTCAAGTGCCCGGGTCGCAACAACGGCAATCAGCGCCAGTGCGGTTTAAATAGTTTGGTAGCCGCGTTCGTGTTGCGCAGCCACGAAGCGAGAACGCGGGAAATAGGCATGCTTCGTTGGCTGCCGAGGCTTCTTCCCGCACTCTTACGAGATGCGGCTACGTCTTTTTAATAATGCTCCAGGGCGGTTTAAATAATTTCGTAGCCGCGTTCGTAAGAACGCGGGAAATAGGGAAGCTCTCTCCGCAGCCGCGAAGCGA
>VFKE01000029.1 GCA_009885695.1 Verrucomicrobiota bacterium
GGCAGCAACAGCCGTCACTGCACCCAGAGCATTTTTAAATAAGACGTAGCCGCATCTCGTAAGAGTGCGGGAAGAAGCCACAGCAGCCAACGAAGCATGCCTATTTCCCGCGTTCTTACGAACGCGGCTACGAAATTATTTTAACCGCTCTTGCAGCCTGTTGAAGAACGACTTGAAGGCTGGAAGTCAAACTTCAAGCTGACATGGCTGGCGGGCATCTGGCCTGCATGTACTTCGCTTGCCGTGACAAGCATTTTGCTTATTTCAGTGTCATTCAACTCTGCCCCCATTTTTCTTTTTTACGGGGGCGGGTGTGAGCGTTGAGACGTGATGGCGGGTAAAAGTTACGGAAAGCATGGCCGACACGGCAGCCCCAGCGGTTGTCCGGCCGCTGGTGGTTGTCATTCAAGTGGAAAGTCGGTCGTCTCACCGATTATCGTGATGTCGGAATCTTCAGCGAAGGCGTTGCGTATGGCATGATGTAATCTCTCTACCTCAGCAGTAGTGTCAATGAAGCGGAACCGGCCCCAACTCCACTTCCTGCCTCTGCCTGTGGAGACCGTGACACACAAATCCAGGTCGTCAGAATCGCCGATGCGGCGGCCATAGATACAGAGTCCACAAGAGAACGGCAGACCTGCAATCGCAAGCCACCAACCCCAGTCCTCGCAAACGATCATTGGCGTCTGGAATCCTCGCTGACTCAATCTGGTCTGCAAATACTCGGCAAGTGCCTTCCCATACATGCCTTCGTTAACGAGTTCGTCGTCCTCACCAGGTAAAACGCGGAGCTTCGTTGATCGAATCTGAAGGAATGAGTTAGAATCCATGGAATCAGGGGTGACGCTGTTGGTGGAGCGAACAGTTGGATCAACGACAAAACGTGTCTTTGTGTTGGATCGGATTTATATGCGACATTTTTATGTGATATGCACGTTATTTATCTTCCAAAGTGGGATATCTCACGCTAGGGCATGAAACCAAACAGAAATGCAGCTTAGCGCGCGCTTATGAGTGAAAGCGAACGTTCGGGAGCGCACGCGCCGGGGCAATTGGAGGAGCAGTTCCGCGGGGCGCTGCGCAAGATGCACTACTTTTACAATACAGATGAGAGCTACATCGACTGGTGTCGCACCGGGCCTCTAGCCGGTGCTTTTGGCGAATGATGGGCACGGGGCGGTGCCGCCGTGCGACACACAGGTCGCAGACCTGTGCCACAGGAAAGTGCGCGGTCCGCCGGATGATTTGTGAAGGGAGCGCGGGCATCTTGCCCGTGCTGGGAGGGGAAGGCACGGGCAAGATGCCCGCGCTCCCTTGAGGAGGCTCGAACAGCGGCGATGGTGGATTCAATTGAGGGCCTCGTCACCTCGGCTGCTACACGCAGTGGAGTGTTTCGCGGGTTCATCCCCGGATTAGGCTTTGCGATCCAGCAACGTCTGCACCGCCGCCTTCATGCGGTTCAGCACATAATAGACGGTCTGACTGCGCTGCCGCACGAGTTCGGCTCCAACGATGCGCGGAACAAAATCCTGTGGCACATCGAGCACCTCCCGCAGCATCACTCCATTCAGTCCCCGGCAGAGAATCGTCGCCATCGCTCTAGTCAAAGTCTGCACCTTCGGCCCCAGGGTGACCGCAAAACATGCGCGGTCACCATCGTCAATACGCAGGAAGACTCCCACGGTATCCGTGCATTCCTCGTCCTTGCGCACATCTGCCACATCAAACTTCTCGCCCTCGCGAGGTTCCTGCTTCTCCGCCTGTTCCGCCATCAGAAGCAGATTTTCTCGACGCTCCTGCTCTGACAGGTGCTCGAAAAATTCAATCAGCTCTTGCAAAGGGGACGGGATACATCGGCATTCCGGTTCTTGGTCATTTGGTTCTTCGTTCATGGTTTCGTAAGCGAAAAATTTTCAGATTCTTTGCGGGCAATCACCATGCGACGCTGAAAACTCATCGCAACTTGAACGCGCACCACGCTCTTCCATGAAGAGTCGCAAATCCTCCGCCAAGGGCGCCTCCCAAGCCAGGGTTCCCTGCGCATCTTCCACTTCCATCCGCAGCGAATGCAGCGCCTGCCGTGGCAGCAGCAGCTTCGACAACAACGCGGGCGTCCATCCGGTCTTGATGAACTCCAGATAACACGTTTCATCGCCGCCGTAGATCTTGTCTCCCACCACGGGAAATCCGAGATGCTCCAGATGTACGCGGATCTGATGCATCCGGCCCGTATGCGGCTTCGCTTCGATGAGGGAAAATTTAAGTGGGTCGGCAGCCCCCTGCCGACATTCTTCCGCGCCAGCGTCGTCGGCAGAGGGCTGCCGACCCACGAATTTCCGCAGCACGCGGAAACCCGTGGTGCTGGCCGCACCGTCCTCATGCACGATCTGCTTCACCCAGACGCGGGATTCCATGACGTCGCCCGCGCGCAGGATCGGCGCGTCCAGGGTGCGTGTTTCCCATTCCGGCCAGCCGCGCACGATTGCCTGATAAGTCTTCGAGCATTGCCGGCGCATCATGGCCTTGCCAAAACGCCGGGCTGTCTCCGCATGCTTCGCCACCAGAACCACGCCGCTGGTCTCGCGATCGAGCCGGTTGATGAGCGAGACCTGCCCGCCATTGATGATTTCAAAACTGAGCATGGCGCGCAATCCGTCCCACAAGGTCAGTCCGGCATCGGCCGGTTTGCTGGGATGAATCTGCAAGGGCGCCGGCTTGTCCACGACGATCCAGTCATCCGTCTCGTCGAGGATTGTAAAATTGAAGTGACTGGCGCTGGGCCGTGGCATCGGTGCTCCACTATTTGGCATTGGACGGCGAATTCCATCTCACACCAGTCCGCGCCGGAGTTCGTAAGAACCCTTGGAACCGAGCATGTCGCCAATTTTGAGCCAGAGGCTGCCGGCACAGGTATCACGAAGCCAGAGCATTTTTTCAGTGGGCTTCTTCCCACGGTTGCTCACGAGCGGATAGCAGGCCCCCAGCAAAAGTCCCAAGCGAACCCAAGAAGAGCGCAACATCTTCTGCCGATATCGACAAAGTCGATCAAGCGCTTCCCGTTCGCTTTTTGACTGCTCAGAATCAGCAGCCATCTCCTCCACTCGCCTTTGCAGGGATGCCGTGGTGTTTAGCGAGGAATCGCTGCGGAGCGAACTGGTTAACGTCTTGTTGGGAAATTCATTGAACTCTGTCGCGTGCATGTTGGCGGCGAGCGCGGCAAGTTCATCCTCACTGCATTTTTCCACCACCTGGGCCACGGCAACTTGAAACAATCCGGCGTGAAAGCTGGAAATGTTGTCCCACGAACTGCGGACGAAGGCATAGAACCTCTTGCGCAACTCGGTGGAGGTGAGCAGCCTGGCGGCATTGTCCCGGTAGAAATCCAGGTGCATCCGTATCATCTCGCGCATCAGCGGCTCCGGATGCGTGGAGATCGTATTGCTGCCATGCACGCGATATTCCAGCAGCACTTCCTGGCACACCATGAGCTGGCATTCCAGCATCGCAGTGGCAAAAAAATAATAGTCGTGATTGAAGCGATACGGGCGGAACGGATTCGCGCGCAGATAGTCAGTGCGAGCGAGAACATTGCTCGTCGTCGCCACGAAGTTCGCCTGGCCCAGCCACTCCGGCAACTCCGTGTCGGTGTGGTTTCCCAGGCTCCACGCAACATGAAACCAGCGCGCGCGGGGGGCATCCTGCGGAAGCACCGCTCCGTCATCACCGAAGACGCGCAGCCCTGTGACGACAACGGCCTGCCCTGGGTGCTGCCGTGCAGCCTCAAGGCCGAGTTCGAGCCGCTGAGGCAGGTGGCGGTCGTCGGAATTCAGGATTGCCACCCATTCGCAATCGGTCGCAGCGAGCTCCACCAGCCTGTTGATGGTCGCGTGGGCACCCATATTCTCCTGCGCGTAAACTTCCACTCCACGGCTGGCGAATTCCTGCAAAACCTCGAGCGAATTGTCCGTCGATCCGTCATCCACCACAATCACCCGATCCGGTTTGCGCGTCTGTCCCAGCGCGGACTCCAGCGCCTCTCCCACAAAGCGGGCGTGGTTGTAGCACGGTATGACGATGGCGACTCTCTCAGGCATGTAGAGTTTGCAAAATTTGATCAAACCAATCCCGCTCAAGCTGACTGCGATTCTGTTGCGATGCCGGCTTCCGCAGCCTCAAGCGCAGCGGTCCAAACCGGAGTTCTCGATGGGTGACTGGCTTTTGCAACAAGAGCGCATCTTTGGAAAATAATCCAGTCTCGTCGCCAAGTTTTTTATCTGAATTGGTAACCATATCGAAATCAACCAGCAACCGCGCCAGTAATGCACGGCTGGGAGCCGGCTGCTCCTCGATGGTGGCACTAACACTCATGCCAGTGAGTTTTTTTACCAGCCAGACGCAGAGCACCGCATCCGCCCGGAACGCATGCAAATGCCTCACCGCGCGCAACGGCAGCACCTCCGTGAGATAAACCGCCCGCCTTGCCTGTTGATAAAACTCTTCGCCAGTCACGGACTCACCCAGTATTCCGCGCGCCCTTTCCAAACTATGTCGCAGACTGGATTGACGCAGCCAGTGTGATTCCAAAACAACCGCGTCCGGCAAGAACTCAATACGATCCACCTGCCGCGGATCAGCCTGACGCATATTTCCAGAACAGGAGCACGCGATCACTCGCAGCCGCGCCTCATCGTGCAACACTTCAAGATGCGTCGCCTCACCACTCCATTGGTTCATCAGATAGACCACCCGCGATTCCGCGCGTCGGCTGCCTGTCCGATTTATCTGATTATACCGCGCCGCCAACTGCCCAATGGTCACATCAATCGCAAAATTCTTTTCCGCGTGAACACGCCCCGCTTCCCCCATGGCCTTGCGCCCCGCCGGATTCACGAAAAGCTCCATGATCGCATCAGCCAGCGCACGATCATCGCCCGGCTCGACAAGCAGCCCCGTTTCGCCATGTGACACCATCTCCGGAATACCCGTCAACCGGGTACTCACGACCGGAAGCCGGCAGGCCATGGCTTCCGTGATCACTGTTGGCAATATATCGCTCGCGCCCTTCTGATCCACGATGCTCGGCAGCACAAAGAGATTCGCCTCCGCCAGTTCCCGCTGAATCTGTCGCTGGCTGCGGACACCCAGCAGCGAAACATTCAACAGCCCGTGTGCCGAGATCATCTGCTCCAGCTCACTGCGCATCGGACCCTCGCCGATGATGCGCGTTTCAGTGGACACGCCGCGCCTGTTCAACTCCGTCACGGCATCGAGCAGCACCAGGAAGCCCTTGAACTCGATCAACCGCCCCACGCTGACGATGCGCAACGGACCGCCGCGCTCCGGCTGGGCCGCTGGAAAATCATCAAGCTGAATGCCGTTGTAAATTCGTGTGATTTTCGCCGCGCTGTCGGGGCAGATCTGCGCCAGAAGATCGCGCGAGTAATCGCTGACGCCGATCACGAACTCCGCCTCCCGCGCCATCTCGCGCAGCAAATCATCGCTTCCGAGATCGACCATGAAATCCTGCGCGTGCGCCGTGAAGCTGAAGGTAAAGCCCAGCTTCTTGAGAAAGAGAACCGTGTGTGTGGCGCGGTTGGCAAAGTGAACATGCACATGCTCCACGCCAAGCTTGCGCAGCAACGGAGCAAAATACCAGGCGTTGCGCGCACGCAAGGCAGCCTTGAATGCAATGCCGTATTTTGCGTCATGCTCCGCAATAAGCGGCCCGAGCTTGTCCAGGAATCCCGGTGAGCGCGCCCCCGCGTCCAGCACGACTCCTGGTGGCGGATAGTGAATCTCCGCCTTGAGTTGCTCGAGCCGCTCATGCCGGAACGAATCCGGTGGTGGGTTGAGCGACACGATTTCCAACTCAAAACCCATCGACTCCAGCGCCAGCATCTCCGAATCGCAGAATGTCTGCGAGACCACAGGGTAGCGGCTGTAAAGATAGGCGAGGCGCATAAAAGAGGCGGGCAATTGTTTGCTATAGTTTGCAGTTGTTGGCAATAGCTGTTCTTGCAAGCTGGTTTGTCATTTAAACTGTTCCAACAATTGCAAACCACTGCCAACAACTGCAAACAACCGCAATCCATGCCCCCCCCACCCCCCCCCACCATCACCA